>JAPPKI010000470.1 GCA_028820035.1 bacterium
CACCAAAACGCCCTTTCTCGCCACATACTCTTGCTGTTGGCTCTTGTCCCGCTTCTGCCCAGCGACGTACCGCTCTTGAAGTGGCTGGTGGTGCGGGTCGGGATCGGCATGGATCATTGGTGGGCCTGCTTCTGCCAGCCGCTCCAGTTCTGCGCCAGTTGTACGGCTGCTTTGGCCGCCGGTTCCGTCGGCGGCAATCAATGCCGCAAGGAGCCGTGATGGTGCTGGAGGCCATTCGCCGTAGGATTGTCTGCCAGTTGGAGCAGAACCATCGGGGTCAGCTCGGTACGTGCCGTGCAATAGCTCAAGGTCAAAGACGAGCACCCCTACTCCTCCGCGCCATCAAGATCGGGCCAGGTCGCGCGAATCGCCGCGGTCAAGTCTTTGTTCGGAGTCAGATAGATCGGTTCTGCCTCCCATCCCTCCGTCGGGACACGAACGGCTCGGGCTCCTTTTAGTGCCTCTATCACCAGACTTGTGGAGTCGGTGACAGTTATCTCAGTCGAGTCGAGCCGCGATTCGCTGTCTGTAACAATCAAGTCGGTGCCAGAACGAAGCTCAAACGCGCGCCCAAACGCTGACTTGTGCGCGTGCAAGCCGAGAGCAGCGATAAGCGTACGAGCCGCAGCATCCTGTTCATCCGAATAGCCGTCGCCGAGTCGGACCCGGCGAAGCTGCGGGAATGACAAAGTGGCTCTCTGGGTGATTCGCCGGAACGAAACCGGCGCCAGCCCAGAATCAGCAGGTACTTGTCCATGCCCGATGTTCGAAATGGCACCGGTCTTTTTTCCACCCTTCGAGCCAGATTTCTCGCCTTCGACGAGCTTCCACCCGCTGCCAAGCAAATCAGCATCATCAAAATCGACCCGATTCGTGTCCTCAATGTTGTACGGATCCCCTTTGACGCCCAAAGTCCGGGTCAGTTCTCCGGGCTCCCCACCCGTTGCGGGGTCCCAACCGACAATCTCCGATACCCACGCCCGAGCGTGCTTGGCTTGAGACCGATCACTTCCTAGGTGGGACTGCCAAAATCCATACAGAAGGGCCTGAGGGAACCAGGCAACCAGAGCCCCGGACGAATCCGCGGTGGCGTCAATGATCGAGCGCCCCGTCGAAGACTTTGAGAACGCTTTACCGTCTATGAGGGCGTCGCGCAGGTAGGCATCAGCATTCCGATGGGGCCAGCGCAAGCTCGACAAGCTGCGCGGCAAATGCGAAGGGAGGTGGGCGAAGTCATCTCCTGCGAGATCCAGCACCAGGCGGGGAACACTGACTTCTTCGGCCGTTGCCTCCAGAGCGGCCTCAAGCCGGTTGGCCTGCGAAGGGACATTGTCGATGACGATTACGGGGGTTGGCTCAGAAGCGCCGGAACTCTCCCACCGCTTGTCGTGTTGATATCGGCCTCCAGCGTAGATGGCTGGGTTAACCGGCGTGCCGTGGCCTCCTACCGGCTCCAGCACAGCATCTAGGACAATAGCGCCTTGGGTGGCATCTTCGTCGCACGCTGCTCGCAGCATGTTCAGGGTTAGTGGGGTCATAGAGCCCCTTCCTTTCTGATGTTCAGAATCGGACGTTGGACAAACTAACAAGGGGCAGTGACACTTGCTCCCAGACATCAGGATGTTTTGAACAAATCACCTGGTTAGAGGCCGCGCGGATAGGCGCTGACCTGCGGAAACGTCCGAAGCTCTGACTGGGGCTTCGGAGTCTTGACCTGCGGCTTTGCTCAGAACAGCCGCGGTCGAAACAAAATCTGCTGAGATTCGCGTCACCTATCCGCGCAGCCTCTTAGGCAGCTGATTCGAACCCAATGATCTATTTTCCGCCAAGTGGCTGGTGCCGCTCAGGATCATTGGCCGACCGGCCTGTAATCAGCTGCATAGCCTTCGAATGGCCTGATGCCCAATCACCGTTCACCCACAACTCTTCATGGAAGTGCCTGCGCTCATTGGCCCGGAGATGGACATGGCCAGCATCCATTAGGATTTCTTCATCTGTCACGCGCTCCATATACGTGTGCGAAATCCGCCTATATTCTCTTGACATCTCTATCTCCTATTAGACTACGGTTTGAGGAATAAATTGGCAAAGTAAATCACAGAAGGGAGGAATGCAAGCGATTTCTGAGGTTTTTGAGGGTCGGCCAGTTACCAGAACACGATTCTGGCTCTCGTTGAACGTAGACCACCGTCTGAGGGGGTCGCAGAAGGCCTCCCAACTTGCCGGGGAGAGATCCCCGGTCCTCGTTACACAAGGTTGTCAGGCCGCACCCTGATTGACCCCGCCTGAGCAGCCCCTTCTATCCCGCTGGAAGCCGGAGGCGCTTTCACAGCAGTTCGACTGAGGAGTGAGATCACGCACCATCCAATTCCTCCAGCGCACTCAAGGCCATGGTTGGCGAAGAGCGGGCTCGCTCTATCTGCTCAGACCAGTTCGATCCGGCAGGCTGGGCCTGGAGCGCGAGCAAGCTGAGGCGTCAAAGACAAGCACACTCGGCGTGGAGGACTATTGGCAGGACTACGTCCAGGGTCTTGGCGCCACACTTCGGGTTGCCGCCGTTTTTGATGGCGACGAGGGAGAAACCGTCATCCCAATCCAGATCGGTTCCAAGACTGGCTAAGCAGGTACCGCCACCTTCTCCTGGGCCAGGAAGCAACGGGCCGGCGTTCGCAAGGATGACCGCTTACTCGTCACAGATGACCACTGAAGAGCCCGGCTGCTACTGGCCTGGGTCGGACTCGTCGCTGCAAACGTCGTCCAGGTATCTCCCAAGATCGTCGTTGTCTACCAAAGCGAGCAGCGCAGAGCGTCCTTCTGGGGTGAGCCG
>JAPPKI010000193.1 GCA_028820035.1 bacterium
ACTTCCCCGCCTTCATCGTGACCGATGACAAAGGCAACGACTTCTTCACCGAGGTTTCTACCCCGGTGGCCATCAGCTAGCTGACTGACTATCGAGTCAGTTGATTTGGCGGTCGTGGTCGGCCCAGTAGGGCTCGCGCAGGCGGTATTTTTGGAGTTTTCCGGTGGCGGTGCGGGCCAGTTCATCGCGGAACTCCACCGAGGTGGGGCACTTGTAGTGGGCGAGTCGGCTCCGGCAGTGCTGAAACAGCTCGTCCCCGGTCGCCGATGTGCCGGGGGCCAACACCACCAGGGCCTTCACCGTCTCACCCCACTTCTCGTCGGGCACGCCGATCACGGCCACCTCAGCCACCGCTTCGTGGGCGAATAGAGCGTCCTCCACCTCGATCGACGACACGTTTTCCCCGCCGGAGATGATCACGTCTTTCTTGCGGTCCGAAAGGGTGAGGTAGCCCTCCTCGTCGATGAGGCCGCCGTCGCCGGTGTGGAACCAACCCCCGGCCAGGGCCTCGGCCGAGGCGTCGGGCTGCTCCCAATATCCCTCCAGCACGTGGTTGCCCCGGGCCAGCACCTCGCCCGATTCGTCTACGTCCAGCGAAATGCCCAGCGCCGGAACGCCCTGGCGGGATAGCTTGACCGCCCGTTCGGCCGGGCCTAGGTGGTCCCATTCCGCCCGGCGGCGGTTCATTGTCAGATAGGGCGCAGTCTCGGTGAGGCCGTAGAGCTGCATGAACTCCCAGCCCAACTCGGTCTCCATCCGCTCGATGGTGCGGGTGGGCGGAGGTGCTCCGGCCACCGTCATTCGCACTCGTCCCGAACCAGGAATCTCCCCTTCCCAATCTTGAGCCGCGTCCAAAACGGCGGCCACCACCGCCGGAGCCCCGCACAGATACGTCACGCCGTGGTGCTCTACCCGGCGCAGGATCTCCGCGCCGTCCACCTTGCGCAGCACGATGTGACGAGCACCGGCACCGCTGATGGCGTAGGGCATCCCCCACCCGTTGCAGTGGAACATGGGGAGGGTGTGGAGATAAACGTCCCGGTCGCTCACCCCGGCCGCCCAGCCAAAGGTGGTGGCATTCAGCCACAGCGAACGATGGGTCATCTGCACACCCTTGGGGCGGGCAGTGGTGCCCGAGGTGTAGTTGATGGTGGCCGTGGCCTCTTCGTCCGGAGTCCATGATTCGGGCTCCACGCCGAATCGGTAGAGGGCTTGGTCGGATTCTGCGCCGATCACATAGCGGTGGCGGCAGTCCACGTCGGCTAATGCGTCTTCCAACTCCGGATCAATCAGCAGCATCGTGGCCCCGGAATGCTCCACGATGTATCTGATCTCCTCTTCGTTGAGCCGGAAGTTGATGGGTACGCACACTCGGCCGTATCCGCTCACCCCGAACAAGGAGACCATAAGCCGGGCCGCGTTGTGGGAGACGATGGCCACCCGCTCCCCGATTCCGATCCCGTGCTCGTCCAACGCGGCGGCCTGGGCTCGGGCTAGTTCGGCCACACGGGAGTAGGTCAGCTCGCCCCACCCTTCGGCCGGTTGATCTGGTTCGTCCACGATCCCCAACCGGTCGCCGTACACCGTCTCGGCCCGATCCAAGAAGTCCCGCACACTCAGAGCTACCTTCATTGCCCCACCGTATCCATCCCGCCCGCTCATCTACACAGACGGCCAGCCGCAGCCCTATCGGCAAGTTCAACTGATGGCTCACGCACGACATGGGTTGTCTTCCTCGCCCCCGTACAATTTCGCCGTGACGGTTGTACGGGTTCTGGGCACACTCGGAAAGACCATCATTGCCCTCGGGCTCATCATTCTGCTGTTCGGAATATTCCAGCTCTGGGGAACTGGTGTCATCGAAGCCCGGGCCCAACAAGATCTGGACGACGACTTCTCCGACCTGCTGGAGGCATCCAGCGCTTGGGAGCCCGCCCCGCCTCCTCCCGTCGCCGCTGATTCCACCGACACCGCTGACCCCACGGCCACCCCCGAGCCCATCGAGGCTCCTCGGTCTGCCGGCGACCCCAACCCAAGCCTGCCGTCTCCGAGCCCGACTCCCACCATGGAGCCAGCCGGAGATCCCCAGCCGCCACCCACTCCCCACCCGGAATGGCTGGCCATGCTCTACCGAGATCAGGGATCGGCCATCGCCCGGATCCAGATCCCCCGCATCGGACTGGACAAGACCGTTGTGGAGGGCGTGAGGGTTGGCGATCTCCGCAAGGGGCCCGGCCACTATCCAGCCACTGCCATGCTCGGCCAAGAGGGAAATGCGGCCATCGCCGGTCACCGAACCACCTATGGCGCACCATTCGGCGAAATCGATGAGTTGCTCCCCGGAGACGAGATAATCATCACCACTATCCAAGGGGAGTTCATTTACAGAGTGCTGGAGCAGGGAGAGGGATTCGGACACCTCATCGTCCCCCCCACCGCGGTTGAGGTCCTCGATCAGGATTTCTCCGTCCACCCCAACCGGCTCACTCTGACGGCTTGTCACCCCAAGGGCTCTGCCCGCCAGCGAATCATCGTGGTAGGGGAGCTAGTGGGCGAACCCGCCCCTACGTACCCCCGACCCGGGCAACAACAGCAGTCTGCGCTTCAGCTGGCCGACGAGAATGTGGGTGGAGTGGAGTCCAGCAACCAGACGATCACTCCAACCCCCGCCCCCGAACCTTCCGACGAGGCGACGACCGCGACGCCCGCCCCCGAACCTACCGACGAGGCGACGACCGCGACGCCCGAACCTGAACCCGCCGACGAGACGGCAACTTCGACGCCCGAACCCGAGCCCACCGATGAGGCGACGACTCCGACC
>JAPPKI010000080.1:0-1564 GCA_028820035.1 bacterium
ACCGTCATCGAGCGCTCTGGCAGTCGAAACCGAGACCACCAGCGGATCTCCGAGCTGGTTGCCGAGTATGAGGCCGGGGTGGTGGTGGTGGGCCTTCCTCTCTCGCTGGACAGCAGCACCGGTCCAGCCGCTCAGGCCGCAGAGCAAGAAGTCGGGGAACTGGAGGCGGCGCTGGCCGTGCCGGTATTCACCCACGACGAGAGGTTCACCACTGCCATTGCCGAGCGGGCTCTGGCTGAGTCGGGGCTTAGCGGCAAAGCCCGTCGCCAACGGGTTGACATGGTGGCGGCGTCGGTCATACTCCAGAGCTGGCTGGACGCTTCCGGCTCGAAGGGCCAGCGATGAGCGACGACCCGAAGGGGGGCTACCAGCCGCCGGTGATCTTGTCGGAGGGCGATGATCCGCAAGACTGGGACTGGTTGCCTCGGAGAACCTCCACCCTCACCCGGGTCGTCATCCTGCTGGGCCTGTTGGGCGTGGTTGTGCTGATCGCCTCGCTATTGATCAAGGGTTGGATCGACGACCGGCTCGACCCCCCCGGTGAGGAGGGTCCGGAATTGGTGGTCAGCATTCCCCAAGGGGCGTCGATCAACGACATCGCCCGTATTCTCGAAGACGAGGGTGTGGTGCCCAACTCCACGGTGTTCCGCTACTACCTGCGCTACAAGGACGCCGGTGACTTCCAGGCCGGCAACTACATCCTGAATGAGAATATGGCGGTATGGCGGGCCAAAGACGTGCTCTTGGCCGGTCCCGCCTCCGGGCCAGTGGAGGATTCCTTGCGAGTGTTGGTGGCCGAAGGCCTCACACTGGTCCAGATGCAAAGCCAGCTCTTAGATCAGCTTCCCACCTTCGACGCCGATGAGTTGGCCCGCGCCCTGGCCTTCCCGCCCTTGCGATCCGACTATCAGCCGCCCACCAGCACGTTGGAGGGAATGCTCTTCCCCGATACTTATCTGCTCGACGCGGCAACCGCCGAAGACGAGGCCGCCCTCGTTGTCCGCATGATCAACCAGTTCGACCTTGTGGCCGATGAAGTGGGCCTGGATGCCGCTCCCGAAACGGTGGGTCTGAGTCCCTACGAAGTCGTCATCGTGGCCTCGCTGATCGAAAAGGAGGCCCTCATCGACGAAGACCGGGCCAAGATAGCCCGGGTGATCTACAACCGGTTGGGCCTGGGAATGCCGCTCCAGATCGACGCCGCGGTGCGCTACGCGCTGAACAAGCCCTCTGAGCCGTTGACCTTGTCGGACCTGAGAGTGGACAATCCCTACAACGTGTACAACCGAACCGGATTGCCGCCCGGTCCAATCGCCGCTCCCGGTCGGGCATCGCTCGAGGCGGCGCTGAACCCTGCCGACGGCTTCTGGCAGTTCTACGCCCGCACCGACGATCCCGTGCCCGGCGCCCACACCTTCAGCGTTACCTTCGAGGAGCACGAAGAAGCGGTGGCCATCTGCCGGGAGAAAGACCTGGGATGCTGACCGCTATGGCCGGTGGAGAACGGAGCCTGGGATGCTGACCGCTATGGCCGGTGGAGAACGGAGCCTGGGATGCTGACCGC
>JAPPKI010000080.1:1664-2811 GCA_028820035.1 bacterium
TATGGCCGGTGGAGAACGGAGCCTGGGATGCTGACCCCAATCGGGGTGCCAGCCGGCACGGAGGTGGCAGCCGGGGTGATCGGCTATCCGGTACGGCACTCCCTGTCCCCGACGATCTGCCAGGCCGCGTTCGACGAGTTGGGCTTGGATTGGGTCTACGCGGCATTCGAAGTGCTCCCCGGTGATGCCGGTCAGGCGCTTGACCACATGCGAGAACGAGACATGGCCGGTTTATCGGTGACCATGCCCCACAAAGCCGACGTGGCCGCTGCGGTGGACGAGCTGAGCCCGGCAGCCGCGGCCTTGGGAGTGGTGAACTGCGTGAGCCGAGATGGCGCTCGGCTCGTCGGCCACAACACCGATGGCGCCGGATTCTGCGATGCCCTGCTGGCGGAGGGGGTGGATCTGGCCGGGATCGACTGCGCGGTATTGGGTGCAGGCGGGGCCGCCCGGGCAGTAGTGGCCGAACTGGCCCGCCGAGGGGTTGGAGAGGTGGCGGTGATTGCCCGTCGGCCTGAGGCAGCCGCATCCGCCGCAGCGTTGGCCGGATCGGTGGGAACCACGGCTGACCTGGCCGATGTGGGGCGGTATCGCTTGGTGGTGAACGCCACCCCGGTCGGAATGGCCGAAACCGAGGGTGCTGGCGAGCTGCCTGTTGATCCCGACCTTCTCCATGTCGGCCAGCATGTAGCCGAATTGGTCTACAACCCGCTCCACACCCCGTTGTTGACTGAATGCCACCGCCGAGGCGTGGGCGTGTCCACGGGGGTGGGGATGCTGGTACACCAGGCCGCCCACGCCGTTCGGATATGGACCGGTTCCGAGCCACCGGTGGATGCCATGACCGCCGCGGCCACCGCGGCGCTCCAGGGCAGATGAGCCCAGCGGCCGAAGGCAGGCCGTGAGCAAAGCGGCGATGGTGATCGCCGGGCTGGCCATCGGCTTCGTCGCCGGTAGGCGCCTTCTCCCGGTCCTCTGGAAGTTCCAAGTGCGCAACAGCCGATCTTTGCGGGTGATGGTTACCGCGCTCACCGCACTGCCCCTGGGCATCGCGGGCGGCCTAATGGGCACCACCTGGGATGTGATCCCAGTATGGGTGCTGTTCGTCGCCTTGGCGGGAGTCACCACCGTAGATCTGTTCCACTAC
>JAPPKI010000190.1 GCA_028820035.1 bacterium
CGCCGCTGGTGGGGCTCATCGTGTTTCTGGGGGTGTACCCCAAGCCGGTGATCGAACGCATGGAACCGTCCGTCAACGCGTTGATCGAACACATGGAGGAAGTCGAGGGAATTGAATCGCCCACCGTGGGTGATCGGCCCGAAGGCAGCTTTGAGGAACTCCGCAAGCTCAAGGCCGACTACGGCGACGAGGGGGATGGCCACTGATGCTCCCCGTTCTCGCTGAAGCCAATTCGCTCCCCCAAGCGAACATTCCCGACATCCAGTGGCTGCCGCTCATCCCCCACATAGTGATGGCGGGGGCCGCGGTGGTGCTGTTGACCATCGTGTCGGTGGCCGGTCGCTGGCTGCCGGGGTGGTTCGCATCGGCCTGGACAGCGGCCGCCGGGCTCGCAGTGCTGGCCACCGCCATTCCAGTGTGGATACGGGTTGACCAAGAGGGAGAATCCTCGACTATCGACGGGTCGATCGGCGTGGACCAGTTCTCGGTGTTCATCATCGTGCTGCTGGCCTGCTCCGTAGTGCTGACCGCGCTGGTGGCTGACGGCTTCTTGCACCGGGAGAGCCTGGACGGTCCGGCCTTCTACGTCTTGTTGATGCTGTCGGCCGCCGGTGGCATCACCATGGCCTCGGCCAACAACCTCATCGTGCTGTTCTTGGGCCTGGAAATTCTGTCGTTAGCTGTGTACGTGCTGGTGGCCATGCATCTGCGGAGGGCCGAGTCGCAGGAAGCGGGAATTAAATACTTCGTGCTGGGTGCCTTCGCGTCGGCATTCCTGCTCTACGGCATCGCCTTGGTGTACGGGGCCACCGGGTCACTCAACCTGATCGACATCGAGAACGTCCTGAGGGATAACAACCTGAGCGACAACGGCCTGCTGTTGGCCGGGATGGGAATGCTGCTGGTGGGGTTCGGCTTCAAGGTGGCCGCGGTGCCGTTCCACGCTTGGACTCCTGATGTGTACCAGGGGGCGCCCTCGCCGGTGGTTTCGTACATGGCCGCTGGAGTGAAGGCCGCCGGATTTGCCGCCATGCTCCGGGTGTTCTTTGGTGGCTTCGGGGGACTTGCCGACGACTGGCAGCCGGTGGTGTTCGGCTTGGCCATCGCCAGCTTGGCGGTGGGCTCGATGCTGGCCATCGTCCAGACCGACGTGAAGCGGATCCTGGCCTACTCCTCGATTAGCCACGCCGGGTTCATCCTCGTCGGCGTGCAGGCCGCCACTGACGACGGCGTGGCCAGCGTGCTGTTCTACCTGGCCGCCTACGCGGCCATGGCTATCGGCAGCTTCGCGGTGATCACCTTGGTGAGCGGCCCCGGCGACGAGGGCACCGGCCTCGACAGCCTGCGGGGATTGGCTGCCCGCCACCCGCTGCTTGCCGCCGCCTTCACGGTGCTGTTGCTGTCGCAGGCTGGAATCCCTTTCACCGTCGGGTTCTGGGCCAAGTTCGAGGTGATCACCGCCGCAGTTGACGCCCGGTCCTTCTGGCTGGCCGTCATCGCCATGCTGGCCGCGGTGGTGGCCGCCTTCTTGTACCTGCGGATCGTGGTGGCCATGTTCCTCGATGCCCCCGATCCCGACGCCCCCCGCCTGCGAATCCCAAGAGGTCCTGCTTTGGCCATCACCATCGTGGTGCTGTTCACCCTGGCCTTCGGTATCTACCCCGAGCCCCTCCTCAACCTCGCCGACGACGCCTGGCTAAATCTCCGCCTTCACGCCCCCTAACCCTTCCCGCGTTGGTGCTGAAAACCTCACTGGTAGCCTGAATCAGCCATTTAGGAAAGGAAGAAGATGATCAAGCGCACGAGCGACAGCCGCGGCCGCGTGAGCCTCATTGTGCTGGCGCTGTTGCTGGCTTTCAGTCTGGTGGCTGCGGCGTGTGGCAACGATGACGATGGGGGAGAGACAGGGCCACCGCCCAAGACCGAGCGGGACGCGTACACCAAGTGGTATGTGCAGCAGGCCGTAGATCGATACGAAGAGACCGGTCGACAGGCCACCCTCGACTACTACAACAACGAGGCCGGCGCCGACGGTCAGTGGTACATATTCATCTCCGACACCGAAACCGGCACCGGCGTGGCCCACGCCACCATTCCCTCTCGGGTGGGCACCTACACAGCCGACAATGTGGACATAACCGGCCATGCCTACGGTGAGCTGCTGTTTGCTTCGCCCGAGTCGGGCCACTGGGTGGACTACGTGTTCTACAACCCGCAGACCGGCACCGGCGGCACCAAGCACACTTGGGCCGTCAGTCGGGACAACTTGATCATTGGCTCTGGCTGGTACGAGGACTCCTATCCCGTTCCCCGACCCACGAAATCTGAGCCCGGCTCATACACCCGGACCTTCGTGGAAGACACGGTGTGGTTCTATGAGAGCAACGGTCAGGCCGCACTGATCGACCATCTGAATTCCCCCGACAGCACTGATCCCCTAAGCGTGGACGGGCAGTGGTACGGATTCGCCTTCGGTCTCGACGGCGTGGTTCTGGCCCATCCCACGGTCCCCGAGAATGTGGGCATGACCCTCCATGAGATTCTCGGTGCCACCCCCGAGGGCCTGGCTGCCGCCGATGAGATGGTGGCCGCCACCGAGGCGGGCAAATGGGTGGACTACACCTATCTCAATCCCCAAAGCGGGGTGTGGGAGACCAAGCACACCTGGATCGTCAAGCGAGACGAAATTCACATCGCCTCCGGCTGGTACGAGTCTGGTTAGGAGGCGGCGAAGCTCGCCGCGGCTAAGGCGAGATCAGCCCGTCTTGGGGGTGGGCCCAGGGGAGCTTGGGCACATGTTCGAT
>JAPPKI010000474.1 GCA_028820035.1 bacterium
GGAATCACAAGCCGCTTCTCCCCAAATTGCCAAACTTCGTGCCGTCCCTGTCGCAAGAGACGCAGACCGACACCCTTATCTCTCGCAATCCCACGCAGACGCCTCATCAATGTCTGCTTTTTCACAAATCCGCCACCGGCTCCTCAGGTTGGGGGGAAGCTCGGCAGCAGATGCCACCGCAGACAGGCTATCCGCCTCCAGCGACAAATTGAGCCACAACTTGGGAGGCATCAACTGATGAGGGGGTGCCACCATTTTCTAGGTGCAGGAAGAACTCGACATTTCCCTGCGCGCCCTTGAGCGCGGACGGGATGGCGGCTTGGGGGGCGAGGCCCGCAGTGGTTGCCGCTTCCAGCACCCGGTCGAGTGCGGCCTGCCATTGCTCGGGGTCGCGGATCACACCTCGGCCTCGGCTGGCCTCCTGTCGTCCCACCTCGAATTGAGGTTTGACCAGCACCACTACCGGCGCTCCCGCGGCCGCTAACTCGGCTAGGCAAGCCATGATCGAAGTCAAAGAGATGAAGGACACATCGGCGGTCACCATGTCGAATGGCGCACCAACTGCGGTCGGGTCGACGTCGCGGATGTCGGTGCGCTCGTAGAGGGCCACTCGGTGGTCTTCGGCCAAGCGCTCGTGCATTTGAGCTCGGCCCACGTCGATAGCCACTACTTCGCCTGCGCCTCGCTTCAGCAGGCAATCGGTGAATCCCCCGGTGGACGATCCCACGTCGCAACACCGCATGCCCGCTACATCCAAATCGAAGGCAGCCAGCGCACCCTCCAACTTCTCGCCGCCTCGACTCACGTACCTAGCTGGCGGGCCTGACAGTTCCAGGGCATCGCCGGGCAGCACCAGACGGGCTGCTTTCTGGGCCACTGCTCCGTTTACGGTGACTTGGCCGGAGGCCACGGCCTCCCGGGCCCGATCTCGGCTCGTGACCAAGCCGCGGCGAACCAACTCAGCGTCCAGCCTCCGGCGCGATCCCTTCATCCCACCTATTCAAGTCCCATCTGATCGACCAAGGCGGCCAAGTCGGTGGCGCAGTGCTTCGGCTCTGGGGTCACCGGCAGGTCATCCGCGCCGGTCACGCCGCTCAGCACCAGGGCAAACTCGTAGGCCAGGGCCTCGGCGAAAAGGCCGTCGGAGTCGGGGCGGTCCCCCACCACCACGCCGGAGTCGCCGATCCGGCTGCGCACGCAGTCAACGATCGGCCGGTTGGGCTTGCCCGCCATGGTGGGTACCGCCTCAGCGGCGGTCGCCACTGCCGCCAGAAGTGATCCGCCCCCCGGCTCCAGTCCGCGCTCGGTGGGGTAGCTGGGGTCGTGATTGGTGCCGATCAGCCGAGCGCCGCCGCGTACTGCCCGCATGGCTCGACTGAGGGTGTCGTAATCGAATCCGGGGTCCATGCCCACAATCACCGCGTCGGCAGGACCGGATGAGCAGACCTCAGCACCCGTCAACTCCACCGCCTCGTCGATACCGGGACCCCCAACCACCAGCACCCGCTCTCCTGAGTGGATGAGCTGGCCAGCCGCGGTGGCCGAGGTGATCACCGATCCAGTGGCGTCGATCCCGCAGGCGGCCAGCTTGGCCTCCTGGTCGGCCACGGTCAGCGCCGACATGTTGGTGACGAACACGACGGGGACACCCGATCGTTGCAAGCGCTCGACGGCCCCAGCCGCACCGGGCACCGGGGTTCCGCCCACCCAGATCACACCGTCCAGATCGAGCACCCAACCGCCAGGGGTGGGACGCTTTGTCTTGGAATAGGCGTTGCTCAGGAGACTTCCCAGGTGGGCCGGGAATGGAGCAGGGCCTCGAGGTCGCCAGGGCCGGACTGCTCTTGGGCCATGGCGAGCTGTTTGCTGGCCTCGGTTGCGTACTCCGAGCGCTCCACCGCTCGGTACACCCCGATGGGGGTGGGCTCGAACGGGCCAGCCGAGAGACGGGACAGGGCAAAGGCCAGGCTGGGATCCTGGCGGGTCTCGTCATGCACCAGCAGGGCCGATTCGCCGACGTCGGCCACATCGACCACCTCAGCACTCCCCTGAGGGTTGATCACCACGCCCTTCTCGTTGTTCTCTCCGAAGCGGATGGGCTTTCCGTGCTCGAGGGGGATGAGCATGGAGGCCCGCTTGTCCTTCTTGGTGATGGCTCCAAATGCCCCGTCGTTGAACACGTTGCAGTTCTGGAACACCTCCACAAAGGCGGCCCCGGGGAAATCGTGAGCCCGCCGGAACATGTCCATCATGTGCTGGCGGTCCATGTCGTGGGTGCGGGCCACGAAGCTGGCCTCCGCCCCCAGCGCCACCGAGATGGGATTGAACGGCTCGTCGATGCTGCCAGCCGGAGTGGACTTTGTGACCTTCCCGATCTCGCTGGTGGGCGAGTATTGGCCCTTGGTCAAGCCGTAGATCTGGTTGTTGAACAACAGGATGTTGAGGTTCACGTTGCGGCGAAGGGAGTGCAGCAGGTGATTGCCACCTATGGACAGCATGTCGCCGTCGCCGCCAACCACCCACACATGCAGCTCGGGGCGGGCCATGGCCAGACCGGTGGCCAGAGCAGGGGCCCGTCCGTGGATGCCGTGCATCCCATAGGTATTCATGTAGTACGGGAATCGGGCCGCGCAGCCAATCCCCGAGATGAACACGGTGTCCTCACGCCGAACGTCAAGATCGGGCATGAGCATCTGCACTGCGGTCAAAATCGAGTAGTCCCCGCAGCCGGGGCACCACCGAACCTCTTGGTCGCTGGTCCAATCAGCCTAGGAGGAGGAGGGCACGTCAGACATCAAGCGCT
>JAPPKI010000034.1 GCA_028820035.1 bacterium
ACCCGGCCGTGCGGAGCCAAACCGGCCACCGCATCCACCACCCGAGCCAGCTCTTCGTATACCGGCACTGGCTCGGCGCCTGGACGGGTGGACTCGCCGCCCACATCCACCACCGCGGCTCCCTCATCGAACAGCTGGCGACCACGGGCCACGGCTGCCTCGGGCGTCACAAATCGCGCGCAGTCGGAAAACGAGTCGGGAGTCGCGTTGAGGATCCCCATGACCATCGGCCCCGTTTCCAGCGTCTCCACGGCCTCAGAGTACCGCCGAATTTCAGGGCGCCACTATGCCAAGTGGCTCTGGAGCGGCGATTAGCGGTCGATAAACCGCATCGCCTCGGCTCGGGTGGCGATATCGGTCCGAAATAGCCCTCGCACCGCGGAGGTCACCGTGTTGGCCCCCGGTTTGCGGATGCCCCGCATCGACATGCACAGGTGCTCGGCCTCCACCACCACCAGTACACCCCGGGGGTCGAGAGCGTTTTCGATGGCATCGGCAATTTGAGTGGTGAGCCGCTCTTGCACTTGGGGCATCCGGGAGTAGCCCTCCACCACCCGGGCCAGTTTGGACAGCCCAGTGATGCACCCATCCTTGTTGGGGATGTAGCCCACATGGGCCTTGCCCAGAAACGGGATCAGATGGTGCTCGCACAGAGAGTACAGGGGGATGTCTCGCACCAGGATCATCTCATCGTGGTCGGCCTCGAACTGACGGGTCAGGTGGGCGGCCGGGTCTTCGTGAAGCCCCCCGCAGATCTGGGCGTACATGCGGGCCACCCGCTCCGGGGTGTCCAACAGTCCATCTCGGTCCGGGTCTTCGCCGATGGCAGCCAGGATCTCCCGCACTGCGGCCTCGATCCGAGGCTGGTCCACCGCGCCCTTCTTGTCGTCGCCCATCGGCCACGACGGTAGTCCGGTAGTGGCGCATTCTCATCGTTGGGCAACCGGAGCTTGGGGCCGGGCACCGGGACGCACCCAGGGGGTAGTGTCACAAACTCATGGTTGAGCGGCCCGCGTTGGACGGGGTTCGGATAGTCGATCTGGGCTGGGGCATCGCCGGGGGCTACGCCACCAAGCTGTTGGCCGACGCTGGGGCCGAGGTGGTGAAGGTGGAGTTGCCCGACGGCGACCCGCTTCGGGGGTATTCGGCCTCCTTTGCCGCCGTCGACGGTTACGGGCCGCTGTTCCGTTTTCTCAACACCACCAAGCAGGGGGTGATGCTGGACTACCGAACCTCGGCGGGCCGCGACCGGCTGCTCGATCTGTATGCCAACGCCGATCTGGTGATGGAGCGGTCTGAGCCCGGTGAGCTAGAGGCTCTGGGGGTGGGCTGGGAGGCGTTGGCCGAACGACGGCCCGACGCCACCATGGTGTCGGTGTCCAACTTCGGCCGGGGCGGCCCGTGGAGCCAGCGCCCGGCCAACGAGTTCACCCTCATGGCCATCGCCGGATCCACCCCCACTCGGGGCCAGCCGGGTCGGATCCCGTTCAATGCCGGGGGACGCATCGGCGAATGGATGGGCGGGGTGACCGCGGCCGTGGCCGCCACCGCCGCGCTGCGCCGGGCTCGCCGCACCGGAGAGGGCGACCATGTGGACCTCTCTCTGTTGGAGACCATCACCCCCACCTGCACCAACGTGCAGACGCTGTGGGGGTCGTTCACCGGCGATTACGACACCAAGGCATTGCTGGAGGTGCCTTCGGTGGAACCCACCCAGGACGGCTACGTGGGGTTCTGCGTGTTCACCGGCCAGCAGTGGCAAGACTTCACCGTGCTGGTGGGCCACCCGGAATGGGCCGACGATCCCCAACTGGCCACCATGGGCGGGCGCATCGCCGCCGGCGAGTCCATCGCCGGGGCCATCCGGGAGTGGACCTCGGCGCGCACCACCGAGGAGGTGGTTCACGAGGCCATCCTGTTGCGCATCCCCGTCGCCCCCATCGGCAACGGCGCCAATCTTCCCGAGTTCGACCAATTCGCCCCGCGGGGGGTGTACGTGCCCCACCCCGGCGGCGGATTCCTCCAACCCCGGGTGCCGTACCGCAACAGCACCCACCCATCGGCTGCCTTTCGGGCCGCACCTCGCCTGGGCCAGCACACCGACGAGGTGCTGGCAAAGCTGACACCAGGCGACCGCCCTGCTGGCGCTGGCCGACCGGTGGGCACAGATCCCGAGGCATCGCCCGATGCCCTTCCCCTCGACGGGGTCCGGGTGGTGGACATGACCGCCTTTTGGGCAGGCCCCTACGCCACATTGGTGCTGGCCACCCTGGGGGCCGACGTGATCCACATCGAGTCGATGCAGCGCCCCGACGGGATGAGGTTCGGCTCGGCCCGCACCCCGGCCGATGACCAGTGGTGGGAGTTCGGCCCCACCTTCCATCACGCCAACGTGGGCAAGCGATCAATCACCCTAGACCTGACCCGGCCCGAGGGTATGGCGCTGCTGCACCGGCTCATAAGCGTGTCCGACGCGCTGGTAGAGAACTTCTCCCCCCGGGTCATCGACCAGTTCGGGCTCGACTGGGACACCGTCAGCGCCCTGAACCCCCGGATGGTGATGGTGCGAATGCCCGCCTTCGGGCTCGACGGGCCATGGCGCGACCGAGTCGGCTTCGCCCAGACCATGGAGCAGGTCAGCGGCATGTGCTGGCTGAGCGGCTATCCCGACACCGCCCCGCAGCTGGCCCGAGGCCCGTCCGATCCGCTGGCCGGCCTGCACGCCGCCTACGCGGTGATCTGCGGGCTGTACGCCCGGGAGCGCACCGGTTCGGGCAGTCTTGTGGAGGCCACCAT
>JAPPKI010000024.1 GCA_028820035.1 bacterium
GGCTCACGTTCCAGGCCTGGGCCACGTTCTCGGCGGTCTGGCCCATGGCGATGTAGATGTCGGGCAGGCCTTCGGGGGGCTCCCACGCTGGGGTGCCCTCGCCGCTGCGCTCGGCTGAGCGGGCCTCGGCGTCGGCAAACTTGTCGTTCTTGCCGCCCCGGTCGGATGCGCCGGCGGCGAAGCGGCTCACGCACTCCACCCCGCCCGACACGAACACGTCTCCCTCACCGGCTCTCACTGCGTGGGCGGCCATGCGGATGGTCTGAAGCGACGAGGAGCAGTAGCGGTTGACGGTTACCCCTGGCACATCCAGCCCAGCCAACAGTCCCGACAGCCGGGCGATGTTGTAGCCGGCCTCGCCCGCGGGCTGGGCGCAGCCCCACATCACGTCCTCGACGTCGGCCCCATCGATCTGGGGGACTTTGCCGAGCACGTCGCCGATGATGAACGCCGACATGTCGTCGGGGCGGACATCGACCAGCGATCCCTTGACCGCTCGCCCGATGGGCGTGCGGGAGGTGGCGACGATTACTGCTTCGGGCATGGTGGCTCCTGGTTTTGCTTGTGATCGATTGGGTTTGGGGCTCTGGGGCCGATTGGGATGGGAAGTCTGGATTTTAGGAGAGGTCTACTCGCTCCGTGTCGCTTCCGCTGCGGAGGTGCTTACCGGGCCGGGCGTCGGTGAACTGCCCGTTTCGAACAATCTCCTCGCCATTGCAGAACACGTGGTCGATGCCGTCGGCCTCTCCGTACAGGCGGGGGGCGCCGGCGGGCAGGTCGGCCACCACGGTGAGGGGTTTGGCCCTTACCCGGGACTCGTCGATCACCACCACGTCGCCGTGCCAGCCTTCTTGGAGCTGGCCCCGCTCCTTGAGTCCGTAAAGTTGGGCCTGCACGTCGGTCATCAGGTGGATGGCCTCCTCCATCGAGATGAGTTCCCGCTCTCGCATGCACTGGCCCAGCATCGAGGTGGCGTAGTTGGCGGTCATGAACAGGTCGAGGTGGGCCCCGGCGTCGGAAGCGCCGATCACCGCCCGGCCGTCCCGCCAGATCTCCATACGGGCCTTCCAGTCCTCGGTGGATGACACCGGGGGCGGTGTGCCGAAGGAGGTCTTCAGCTCGTCAGCCACCACGATGTCGCACAGGGCGTCGAACGGCTTCTTGCCCTCGTCCTCGGCAATCTGTCCCACGGTGCGCCCTCGATACTGCTCGTTCTCGGGGGCGAAGGTGTCGAAGATGATCTTGGTAGACCAGTCGGCCAGTCCCTTTAGGGGTCCGGGCTGCTGGGCCAGCTCGTCGAGCCGGTCGCGCTCGGCCTGGTCGGCCAACAGCGCCATCTTCTCGGCAGGCGGGGCCAACATGGCGCCCTCCCAGTCGGGCAGGGCGTCGAGCACGAAGCCGCCGGCCATGCTGAGGCGTATCGAGAAGGCCATCGGCACGGTGAGGGCCACCACCTTGCCGCCGTTGGCTTTGGCGTGATCGCTGGCTTCCAGCTTGGTGTAGCACTCGTCCAGGTTGCCCGCCATCACGGTCATCACGTTCCAGTTGAGCTGGGTCTGGGCCGCCACCGACATGTCTGTCATCAGGTTGATGGCGGCATCGTCGAACGGGCCGACACAGGGAATCAGCTCCAACGAGGTGCCCGGGTACTCCGAGCACACCCGGGCCAGCTCCACCAGCTCCTCTCGGCTGGCGTAGCGACTGGGTACCATGTTGCCGAACGGATCGTTGTGGGTGCGGGCATAGGAAGAGGAGAACCCCAGCGCACCGGCCTCCAAGCCGGCCCGGAGCAGATCCTGCATCTGGGCCAGCTCCTCGGGAGTGGCCTCCCGCTTGACGCATTCCGGCCCCATGACCACCCGGCGCAGTGCAGAGTGGCCCACCTTGAAGGCGGTGTTGATCGCCAGGGTGCCGTCGAAGGCGTCGAAGTATTCGGCGGTGGAGCGCCAGTTCCACGGCACGCCGACCTGGAGCGACTCCAGAGGCATGCCCTCCACTCGGGCCAGCATCTGCATCAGGTATTCGCCATCGGCGGGATCATTGGTGAGCGGCGCGATGGTGAACCCGCAGTTGCCCCCGATCACGCTGGTCACGCCGTGCAGAGGCGATGGGCTCAGCGTGGTGTCCCAGAACACCTGGGCGTCGAGATGGGTGTGCACGTCGATGAAGCCGGGGCACACCGCCTTGCCGGCCGCGTCCACCGTGTTGGCCGCTTCAGCCGCGCTCAGATCGCCGATAGCGGATATTCGACCTCCTTGCAGGCCTAGGTCGCCCCGATAGCGAGGGCCGCCGGTGCCATCGACGATGTCTCCGCCTGTGATGATGGTGTCAAACATGGTTCGCCCCTTGTGCGCGCTGGATCTCACGCTCAGCCAACAATCTAGGCGATGCCTGGGTTCGTTGGCGAAGAACCGAGCGTTGGGTGAATGGCTCGGGCTGAAGCATCGGTAAGCTTCCTGCCCATGGCAGAGATCCCCCGCATCATCTCCGTGGACGACCACGTGGTCGAGCCGCCCGACTTGTGGACTGAGCGTTTGCCCCGCAAGTACCACGACCGCTGTCCCCGGGTGGAGCGCGACAAAGCCACGTTCCACTTCGAGGGCGGGGTGTTCAGCTACGAGAAGGGGTCTCCCGACGGGGCGTGGGGCGACTGGTGGCTCTACGACGATCTGATCTACCCGTTTCCCAAGCTCTCGGCGGCCATTGGGTTCGAGCCGCTCACCAACACCCCGGTGACGTTCGATGAGATTCTGCCGGGGTGTTGGAAGCAGAAGGAGCGCCTCGAGGACATGG
>JAPPKI010000310.1 GCA_028820035.1 bacterium
CCACATAGGTCTCGAAGTAGTCGGCATATGCCGGAGTCGGCTCAAGGTTGTGGTCCAATATGCGCGGGTAGAAGCCGGTATGCAGCATGTCGTCGATTTCAGCACTGGCCTCGGTGCGCTGTCTTTCGGCGAGCGAGAAGGGCAGCAGTCGGAGAAGGGCGGTGCGCCCTGCCAGAGACTGGCTGATGGCGTTGGAGAGGCGGAACTGCTGGCTTCCCGTCAGGATGAAGTACCCGTTCTTACCGCGCTCATCGCCGATCACCTGGAGGTACGACAAGAGATCGGGAACGTTCTGCACCTCGTCGAGGATCCCACCGTCGGGGAACTGGGCGAGAAAGCGGCGGGGATCAGACTCGGCGAAGTCCCGCTGGTCGGGTGCTTCTAGATTGGCGTAGGCCAGATCGGGGAATGCCATCCTACACAGCGTGGTCTTGCCCGACTGGCGCGGCCCGGTGACGGTAACGAACGGGTACTGCCGGAACAGGCTCTGAAGCCGCTTCGTCATGTCCCGGTAGATCACACAAGCATCCTACCACGGATAATGTAAATTGAAAGTTAACACTTTATATTGCAGATTAATGAATCTGTGTGTGCAGTGGAAAGGGAAAGTGGTTCACAGGGGGATTGCTGCCAACGCGCTCAGTACAGCTGCGTAACCCAAAGGCATCGGTACGGCATCGCCTATCCACTTGGCAAGCTGGGATCGAGATGGTGGTGATCCGGCCTCGGTGATGAATCGGTAGTCAGGGGGGAACCCTTGAATCACTGCCGCCTCCCGTGGGGTGAGGGTGCGACGCTCAGTCGGGTGGACAAAGCGGCCCCGGCCTGGTGTGGTAAAGCCTGTTGTGATGGTAGGAGCGGGCTCATTGGAGCGCATCCGTCCGTATACCGACGTATAGCTTGTGCCGTCCTTGTGGTCCTTATCGCGAGCCGAGCGGTTTTCTTCAATGAGCATTGAGCACTTGTGCGCCGCCTTCTTGACGGGGCCGAGGTCAAGGTCATCGCCCTCGGCTACCCACTGAGGCTCGATATTGAGTTGATGGTCTGGTGAGTTCAACCGTTCTTCGGCAAGTTCTCGACAAGAGCTGAGTGTCAGCGTTGGATACCTCATGAGCCCTCCGAGAATGAGTCGATAAGGGTTTTTCGAACTCGCAGGGCATCTTCCGCGAGGGCGACGAGGCGGGCGGGGTTGGAGAGCGCGTCGGTGATGAGCTGATTGCGTCGCGCGGCATCGGCCCTAGAACCGGCAATGAGTCCAATGATTCGGCCCAGAAGGGAATCCTGGAGTGTTTCCCAGGTGGTGCCTTCAAGCTCTTGGGACCGTCCAGCGCAGGCCAGTACCACTACGGATATGAAGTCGCAGGCCAGTTGAGTCTGGAGAGCCCTACTGACGGGAGAGCTGGCTGCGTGGTCGATTTGAGTCAGCAGTTCCGTGTCCACGTACAACTCGGGTTGTTCGCTCTCATCGTAGGGCTCAAGCGGATTGTGCTCGCCGATGCTGAAGTAGCGGACGGTGCTCTTTGGGAGGTTGAGCCGTTGTCGGGCGTCATCGTCAAGCGGCGTGGGCCGGAACATCTCCTTTGCGGTCTCGGTCTCGAGGCGGAAGCCGACTCTGGCCAGCCCAGGTTCCCTTTCGCCAAGGCTTGAGCGCGACCGATGGCTGGTCGGCGAGCAGCACGACGTATGCAACGATGACCGTACCGTGGGTACTGGCCTGCAGGGCAGGGGGACGGTGAATGCCGTCGAATTCGCTTGTACGGGGGAGCGTGTCGAGATCATCCAAGCTGTGACTCAACAGGATGTCGGTGATCTTCAGATACTTGGTATATGCGGTGACGACGAGGCCGAGGGTGGCAGGATCGCATTCTGATTCCTCCACGCCAGTGGCCAGTGCCTTCTTGAAATCGGCGAACTCGGCTTCGCCAGTGGCCCAGGCCAGCCCCCGTTTTGGGCACCATTAGATATAAGTCCCAAATTCTTCCCAAGCCCACTTCGGCATCAGCATTCACCCCAGCAGAGAGAACAACTAGTCACGAAATGACACTACAAGAGCAAGCAAGGATGGACGTGCTTGGGGTGTTCAGCGGTTCAAGAGAGCTGTTGATGGCTGCATGAGAATTCACTTGTGCCGGTCAAGCCAGGACTGGAGGGTTTGAGTGGTCCAAGTTGGCACGCCGGTGCCCAGGAAGTCGTTGTCGTTGGTCCAGACGGCCGCGGATAGTGCCAGGGCGCAGGCAACCACGGGCCAGTCGGTGGGATCGCGTTGGCAGCGCGCATAAGCCTCATCCCCGAACGGCATGTAGATCTCGGCTCCGACCACGGCCACGTTGTTGTCGATGCTTTGGAGAGACATCATGAGCAGGGCATCTCGCTCGTTGGAGTTGAGCTCGGCAGAGTCCGAGAAGGCTCTTATGCGGCGAGGCAACTCCACATGGGCCTCTGCGAGCATTTGCTCAGGCAGATAGAGATCCAGTCGAGGGTCTCTCAAGCGTTCCCGCCCCTTGACTCTCAGCAGGTCGCCCACCAGCACGCTGGTGTCGACCACTAGGAGCATCAGCCTTTCTGGTCTTCGGGCACAAGGGCACGAACAAGGTCTTCTTCGCCGAGGCCAGTTTGGGCCAGCACTCGCTCAACTACGTCGCCCAGTTGATCTAGCGATTCGTTGATCTCGCGACGATCATGCTTGGGAGATGGGACCGGTACGAAGAAGCCGACCGGCTTGCCGTGGCGCTCAATACGGATGGTCTCCCCCAGCTTCATCAGAGTGGTGGCTTGATCCCT
>JAPPKI010000112.1 GCA_028820035.1 bacterium
CCGGTCGGTGAATCGCAAGCGCCTTGTCCACCGCTTGGGCATCCTGGAGCCCGGCTCAAGTCACCAAGTGGCCGCGGTGATCAAGACGCTCTTGAACTGCTAGCCAACGGTTAGCCCGTTACCCCTGTATGACCAGCTCAGCTGACATTTCACCCTTTACACCAGATCTCCGTCTCTTGACAAGTTTTGCAAGTCCTACTATCGTCCGAACATGAAGAGCTGCCTCAAATCCGCAATGGCCATCTTGGCCGTAGCCGCCGCCAGTCTCATTCCCGCCCACGGAGCGACCGCCCAAACCCCGACGGCAGAACCGCTCGAACGGCACGGCAGCCCCTGTCCCACCGACAGCCAATCCAACCCGCTGGGCGGGTGGGGATACTGCGACCTGTACCTGACCGGGGTCAGCCAAACCGATCCCATCTATATTCTCGGCACCGACGATGACGGCACGACGGGACAACAAGTGTGCGCTCCGACCGGTGGTTCGTCGGTTCGGTCGTGCGGCCCCGTCACGATGTACTGGTCGTATGTAAGCGCTATCAACGCCCACACTTGGGAGGTCTGGATCCACCAGGGCATAGCGGCGGTCAGGGGGTGGCAGGAGCTCTCCGTCGGCACCAACTCGCAGACCCCGCTGTGGACAGGCTGCCTCGACGAGGACTGCACCAACGTGTCGCTGACCAACCGGATCCACTCCTATGTCGGACCCCCCCCCCAGTACAACAGTGAAACCCAGGAGTACGTTCCAGTCTCGCCGCTGCCTGAAACCAACCTTCCGTCCGATGCCACCCACGGGCCGTTCACCAGCATCAGCCAGTGCCTGGACGGTGCGCCATGGGGCTGCTTCACCCACGACGACGGCAACGTCTACGGCTGGGCTGACCCTGACTGACACCGGCTCTTGCTGTTTCCGCCCGACCCGTTTCTGCCTTTGGGGTGAATCGGCTGCCCACCAGTGCATCCCTGGTTGCCGCCATCTTCTCTTGTTCAGCCCGTCAGGGGATGAGGGTGATTTGAGAGTCGAGCCAGCCTAGGAGGATGGCGATGCAGCGGGGGTCGGAGTGGAGGCGGTGGCCGGCGCCGCTGATGATGCGCAGGCCGGCGTCGCCGTGGCCGTCGGCGATGGCCCGGGCGTCAAGGGGCGACACCTCCCGGTCGTTGGAGCCGTGCAGTACCAGCATGGGTCGAGGAGCGATCTCGGCCGCACAGCGGTCTACTTGGATCGAACGGGCGGATTTGGCCCAGGAATCTATGGCCTCGGGGAATTCGGAGGCAGAGATGATCCCGAGGGAACGGGCGTAGTCCACAACCCGAGAGGCATCGAGACCCCAGTGGGCGAAGTCCACCGGTGCTCCCATGGTGGCGACTCCCCTCACTCGGCTGTCGTCCTGGGCCACGTGGGCGGCCAGCGCTCCGCCGATGCCAAATCCGGCCAGCCACACCCCTTCCACCTGCTCGAGCACATTCAGATAGTCGATGGCGCTGCGGATGTCGTCGGTCCATCCGTCCAGCGAGAAATCGCCCTCGCTGTCTCCGCACCCCCGGTAGTTGAGCACCAGGGCGGCCCACTCCATGTTTTGGGCGATCCGCTCAGCCAAGGGATAAATCCGCTCCGCGGCCCTCGAGCCCCCGTTGGCCTTTGATGGAAATCCGGGACACAGCACCACGCCGGGCAGCGCCCTCACTCGCCGGTTCTCCGGCACGGCCAAATGCCCGGCAAGCTTCAGTCCGCCGGTGGTCTGCCAGTGCGTCACACCATCACGATCCCGGTCAATTGCTCCCGCGGTGCGGGCCAGTTGGGCAACTTCCAGCAGCTCACACCGCAGGGATAGCGATTGCCAAGCTCATCGCCGGGATGTGCGGGCCAGTTGGGCAACTTCCAGCAGCTCACACCGCTCGGGGCCGATAGCCGCGGTTGCGGGCCTCGGCCAGAGTGTCGGGTCCGAACAACAAGAACTGCTCGGATGCCACCAGTTCCTCGATGACCGACTCGTCGTTGATCTCGTCTAAGTCGTACACCAGCTGGGACCGCTTGTCGCCCACGTACCGGAAGCCCTCCAACGACCGCGGCCTGTCCATCCCTAAACCGTACCGCCTTGTTGACCGGATTCTTCGGCTGGAGGTCCGAGCGCTCCGATGGCATCAAGGTATTGGCTCTCCAAATCGAGCACCACCACCACGTCGAGGGCATCGACGTCGCGCCCCGACTCAGTGGCCCTGGCCAGCACATAATCCACCGAGTCGTCGTCGCTGGTAACTGCCTCCTCGTTCCGGTCCTCTGCTTCGGCCGCGGCCACATCACCTCGGCCGTAGGTGGCAGAGCCCTGGAGCCGCAGGTGATCCAGCCGCCACAGCAGCACCGCCTCCACATCGTCGTAGCTCAATTTGGCCGACAACGCATCGGGCAGACGCTCAGCGACGAACTCCACCGCCTCGTACAGGTCGTACACCGCCCGGGCCCGGGTATGGGCCAGTCGAGACGACGCCCGCATCACCGCGTAGGCGGCCAGCCCGACCACCAAGACTGCGGCGATAATGATTAGAGCTGTCAGATGCCGATGCGCTGAGCCAGGAGCTCGCGGTGATACGTCGGATCGCCAAAGAGCAGCTCCGACGACTTGGCTCGCTTGAAGTACAGGTGAGCAGGGTGCTCCCAGGTGAAGCCGATCCCGCCGTGGATTTGGATGTTCTCAGCCGAAGCGTGGAAATAGGCCTCCGAGCAATAGGCCTTGGCCAGGCTGGCCACCGAGGGGAGCTCGTCGTTCAGCTCCGAGGCGC
>JAPPKI010000230.1 GCA_028820035.1 bacterium
GTACTGGCCCATGCCGAAGATGGCGAAGAGCTCGTCGCTGGAGCCGTGCATACAGAAGTAGTTGCGATCGTAGAAGTTCCGGTCAGTTGTGCCTGCGTGGCTGATCCAGTCGGGGGACTGGTGGACTGGGAACTCGTCCCATGAGGAGATGGCCATTGCTGTCCTTTCAGTTACCGTTGCGCGGTGGCCTACCTTATGTCTTTGTGATGACCGCTATAGAAGGCAGGCAAGTATGAAGGGCAAGGTGGCTTTGGTGACCGGGGGTGCCAGCGGGATCGGCCAAGCGGCCGCGGTGCTGTTCGCCCGCAGGGGGGCAAAGGTGGCGATTGCCGACCGCAATGCCGAAGGCGGCGCTGAGACGGTGGCGCTGGTAGAGGCCGAAGGAGGTCAGGGCCGGTTCTTCGCCACGGATGTGACCGACGAAGGCCAAGTGGCCGCCCTTGTGGCGTCCACCGTGTCGGCGTTCGGCCAGCTCGACTACGCCTTCAACAATGCGGGCATCACCCACCCTTCCCGGCTGTTCCACGAGCTCACGCTCGAGCAATGGGATGAGATGATCGCGGTGAACCTGACCTCGGTGTTTCTGTGCATGAAGCATGAGATCATCCAGATGCTGGAACAGGGCGGTGGAGCCATCGTGAACACCGCGTCGGGGGCGGCCCTCATTCCCGCACCCGGCCAGCCCCACTACACCGCAGCCAAACGGGGAGTGCTGGGGCTGACCACCTACGCTGCCGATGAGCTCAACAACAAGGGCATTCGGGTCAACGCCATTTGTCCGGGAATGATCGACACCCCGATGGTGGCGTCGTGGCGGGAGTCGAGTCCGGAAATGGCCGAGGCAGTGGTCCAGATGATGCCTGGCGGACGCTTGGGGCTGCCCGTAGAGGTGGCCGAGGCTGCGGTGTGGCTGTGCAGCGACGAAGCCCGCTGGGTATCAGGCGACACC
Organism: bacterium; assembly: GCA_028820035.1. GTDB lineage: Bacteria > Actinomycetota > Acidimicrobiia > Acidimicrobiales > Bin134 > Poriferisocius. The sequence goes on from JAPPKI010000230.1 coordinate 950, forward strand.
ATGGTGGTTGACGGCGGGATGCTCAACCGTTAGCAGCCAGTGCGTATGCTGCGACCATGACGAGGACGCAATTGGCAGCGGTGGAGGGGCTGTTCACGCTCGACTCCGATGAGCCCCGGCTGATCGGGGGGCGGGCTCGCAGCCGCGGTTCCTATTTCTTTCCCAAGGCTCTGGCGGGCTCTGACCCGGCATGTTTGGGCGACGAGATCGAAGAGGTGTTGCTTAGCCGCACCGGCCAACTGTGGTCGTACACCACGGGCGAGTACGCCCCGCCTGCGCCGTATGTCATTCCTGGCGATGAGTTCAAGCCCTACGTGGTTGCCGCGGTGCGGTTGGCCGAGGAGAACTTGGTGGTGCTGGGCCAGGTGGTGGAAGGCGTGTCGGTGGAGGATCTCTCGGTGGGCATGGAGATGGAGTTGGTGATTGATGTGCTGTATTCCGACGAGGAGCATGACTATCTGGTGTGGAAGTGGTCGCCGACACCGATGAGCGAGAACGGAGACGACTGATGGACGAGATCGGTCAGAAGGGAAGCGGGTGAGGTAGCAAATGGACGAGATCGGTCAGAAGGGAAGCGGGTGAGGTAGCAAATGGACGAGATCGCCATCTTGGGTGTGGGGATGCACCCCTGGGGCAAATGGGGCCGAAACTTCGTGGAGTACGGGGAGAAGGCGGCCCGCGACGCGCTAGCCGACGCCGAAGTGGGCTGGGACGAGATCCAGTTCGTATCGGGGGCCAACAGCGTGCGCTGCGGCTATCCGGGCTACGTGTCGGCGTCTACCTTTGCCAACGCCCTGGGGTTCACCGGCTGCCAGTTGGCCAGTTCATACGCAGCGTGCGCCTCGGGGGCTACTGCGCTAAGCATCGCCCGGGCCCAGATCCTGTCCGGTGTGTGCGACGTGGCCTTAGTGGTGGGAGCCGAGTCCACCCCCAAGGGATTCTTCGCTCCCAACGCCGGGGAGCGCCACGAAGACCCCGACTGGCTCCGGTTCCACTTGGTGGGAGCCACCAACCCCACATATTTCGCCCTCTACGCCCGTCGGCGCATGGAACTGTACGGCGACACCTCCGAGGACTTTGCCGCGGTGAAGGTCAAGAACTCTCGCCACGGGGTGTTCAACCCCAACGCCCGGTATACCAAGGAATACGACGTTGACGACATTGCCAACTCACCAATGGTGGCCGACCCGTTGCGCCTGTTGGAGATCTGCGCCACCTCCGACGGCGGGGCCGCCCTGGTGGTGTCCAGCCTGGAATGGGCCGCCAGCCGGGGAGTGGACAATCCGGTGCGGGTCTCGGGTATCTCCACGGTGAGCCCCACCTACCCCAACAGCGTGATCGAACTGCCCTATTTGGCGTCGGACTCATGGGCTGCGGCGGGCGACGAGACCATGACCTTCAAGGACAACATCGCGGCCCGGGCCTACGAGGAGGCCTCGGTGTCGCCCGAAGACCTGGACTTTGCCGAGGTTTACGACCTGTCGTCGGCCTATGAGCTCGACTGGTATGAGCACATCGGACTGTGCGAGCGAGGCGACGCAGCCAAGCTGCTGCGGGCCGGTGACACTGCGCTGGGTGGCCGCATCCCGGTGAACCCGTCGGGCGGGCTGGGCGCCTTCGGTGAGGCGGTGCCCGCCCAGGCCATCGCCCAGGTGTGCGAAATGGTCTGGCAACTCCGGGGTGAGGCCGGCCACCGACAGGTGGATGGGGCCCGAGTGGGCCTGTCCATCAATCACGGTATGTTCGGCCACGGCTCCTCGGTGATCTGCACCCGCTGACCGGCTCGCCCGGTTCTCGGTACTGGGGGGCTCCCTCTGGCT
>JAPPKI010000232.1:0-988 GCA_028820035.1 bacterium
TGGGACCGTGATGTGGGCTATGAGGTGTACATCCGCTCGTTTGCCGACGGCAACGACGACGGGGTGGGCGACTTCCCCGGCCTCACCGAGAAGCTGGACTATCTGTCCTGGCTGGGGGTGGGCATCGTGTGGATCACTCCCTTCTACCCGTCGCCCATGTGCGATTTCGGCTACGACGTGGCCGACTACACCGGGGTGGATCCCCTGTTCGGCACGCTGGACGACTTCGACGCCTGCATCGCCGAGGCCCATCGCCTGGGCTTGCGGGTGCTCATCGACCTGGTTCCCAATCACTCCTCCGACCAGCACCCTTGGTTCCAAGCTTCAAAGTCCGATCCTGATGACTCCAAGCGGGGCTACTACCACTGGCGGGACCCCGCGCTGGGCGGCGGGCCCCCCAACAACTGGATATCGCACTTCGGGGGGCCGGCCTGGACCTTTGACGAGGCCTCCGAGCAGTACTACTTGCACCTGTTCTTGCCCGAGCAGCCCGACTTGAACTGGGCCAACCCCAACCTGGTGCGGGAGTTCGACGATGTGCTCGAGTTCTGGCTGGACCGCGACGCGGACGGCTTCCGGGTGGATGTGGCCCATGGCCTGGTCAAGAACATGCTCATGCCTGATAATCCGCAGCGGTTCCCGGTCACCCCGGATATGAGTCCTCGCCAAGCGTTCGGTTGCTACGACCATCGCTACGACCTCGATCAAGCGGGCAACACTGCCATCTACCGCCGCTGGAGGGCCATCGCGGAGCGCTATGACGCCCTGCTTCTGGGGGAGGTCTATCTGAGGGACAATAATCCCAATCAGGTGAGCCGGTATGTGGCCAACCAAGACGGCCTGCACCGGGCCTTCTACTTCGCCCCCATGCACACTCCCTGGGAACCGTCGGCCATGTGGTCGACGTTCCGAGATGCGCTGGACGCCGCCCCCCGAGACTTGTCCTGGGCCATCAGCAGCCACGACGACCCCCGGGCGCCCACCCGAT
>JAPPKI010000232.1:998-2755 GCA_028820035.1 bacterium
CGTCCGGCGGATTCCTGAGGCGCCGGGCGGGCAGCTGCTGTTCGCCCTGCCCGGTCTGCCATTCCTCTACCAGGGCGATGAGCTGGGCCTCGAAGAGGTGGACGTGCCTCTCGACCAGCGCCAAGATCCAGTGGCCGTCCGGAATCAGAACCCCGCCGACGGCCGAGACGGATGCCGCACTCCGATGCCGTGGTCGCCGGGGCTGACGGGCGGGTTCACCGATGGACCCGAGCCGTGGCTTCCCATCGACAGAGCCGACGCCGACACTGTCTCAGCCCAGCGCGACGACCCCAGTTCGGTGCTTTACAAGTACCAGGAGCTTCTCGCGGTGCGTCGTGAGCTCGGCGACCTCCACGCCAGCGAGCTGGAGTGGCTCACCGACCGGTCGGCGCCGGTGATCGGCTTCCGGCGGGGCGACACCGTGTGCGCCCTCAACGTGGGCGACATCCCCACCGATTTCCGACTCCCGCCGGGACAGTGGCGACTTGCGTTCTCGTCTGAGCAGGCGGCTGGCGCGGTGATCGAGTCGGCTATCGGCCTCGATGCCCCCGAAGGCGTACTGCTTGTCCGAGTGCCGGACACGGCCTGACTGGGTTCGGGCTTAGGAAGCTGGTTCAAGGCCCAACATCGCCCGAGTCTGCGTCACGGTGGCCAACTCGGCCCCCGCGTCGGTGATGCAGCCGGCCAGCGCGGCCACAATGTCGGCATTCGACGGGGTGCCCAACTCCAAGTAGGGGTAGTCGCCCAGTCCGGCGATGAGGTGACCGCCTCGGCCGATCACTTCCGCGGCCAAGGGTCGCAGGTCGGCACCGTAGGCCAGGCACCCCCACACCACCCGGCCGTCGTCGGGCAAGAACCGGGTCATGGCGTCCAGCCCGTCCACCGTGGCCGGATGCCCCGACAGCCACGAGTCCGACAGGGTCACTTCCCCGTAGGCCGGTGCGGCCATGTCCCCGGTGTCCAAGAAGGCCGACAGCAGCCGGGCCGATCCCACCGTCCACAGCGCACCCATCGGCTTCATCCCGGCCTCCGCCACATCGGCCACCATTTCCCGCAGCGCCCGCAGCGGGGTCACGTACACGATGTCGGGATTGCCGAATGCGCCGGTGGCCGGGTCGTAGGGGTCGATATTGAAGCTGCCCAGGTCGATGGGGGCCAGTTCGGGCCGGATGACCGGATCGGCGGCCAGATCCAGCACGGGGGCCAGCCGGGCATGGGGGTCGGGAACGGTGGAGGCGCCGAGCGTGGGCATCAGGATCAAATCGCAGGCGTCGCGTACTCCGGCGATCACCGACCCCAGCGTGTCGGCGTCCCACACCGGTGCCCCGGTGGCCGCATCCCGACCGTGGAAGTGGTAGACCGACGCCCCGGCCTCGGCGCACGCCACCGCATCGGCGATCAGCTCGTCAATCGACCAGGGGACGTTGGGGTTGGCCTCTCGGCCGGTGTACTCGTTGGCCCGGACCTCGATGAACACAGGGGACACGGTCGACCTCCTAGTAGCTAGAGGGTGGTGGCGTAGCCGCCGTCCACCGGAATGACCGCGCCGGTGAGATACGACCCGCCCCACCCCGAGAGGAATATCGCCGCTCCGGCCATGTCCTCAGGCTGACCCAGCCTTCCCAAAGCGGTGGCCGCCGCGATCTCATCGCCGAAATTGTCCAAGGTTTGGGCCATCATCTTGGTGTAGAACGCCCCTGGGGCAATGGCGTTGACTGTGATGTGGCTGGGCCCCAGCTTCTTGGCCAGCACCCGGG
>JAPPKI010000362.1 GCA_028820035.1 bacterium
CCGGCATGCCCGACGACTTGGCCCACCGCCATGCCGAACTGCTGTGTACGGTCGTTCGCGAAGGAGTAGCCGACCTATGAGCAACCCGTCTGAGAACCTGCCGCTGGCCGGTATGGCGGCCTTGGTCACCGGGGGCGCCGGTGGCATCGGCCGATCCACCGCCCGGCTGCTGGTGGCCGATGGCGCCCATGTGGTGATTGCCAGCCGCAGCGCGGGCCATCTCCAAGAGGTTGCCGACGAGCTTGGGCCGCTGGCCGCCGAAGCAGGCGGCTCGATCCGCTGGACGGCCTGCGATGCCACTGACGGCGACCAGGTCCAAGCCGCGGTGGCGCTGGCTGCCGAGCCCACCGGGCGACTCGACATGGCGGTTTCGGTGCCCGGCGGGGGTGCCATGGCCGCGGTGCTCGACTACGAGCCGGAGCAAGTGGCGGAGACGGTCAGCTTCAACGTGGTGGTGCCGTTCATCATGATCAAGCACGCCGGAAGACACATGGCCAATGCCGGAGGAGGCTCCATCGTGGCGGTGTCATCCACCGCAGCCATCCAGTCGTGCCGGTTTCTGGCTGCCTACTGTGCCGGCAAGGCCGGGGTGGACGCCCTAGTCCGGGTGGCCGCCGATGAGCTGGGTGCGCTCGGCGTCCGGGTCAACGCGGTCCGCCCGGGACTGACCGCAACCGACACCACCCAGGGACTGGTGAACAACGACTCGGTAGTGGCCCAGTACCTCGAACAGCAGCCCCTCCAGCGCATCGGCCGACCCGACGATATCGCCGGAGCCATCCGCTATCTGGCCGGACCGGAGTCGAGCTTTACCACCGGCCAGTTCATCACCGTGGACGGCGGCCACACCCTGCGCTCGTTCGTGGACTTCACCGACGTGGTGGCCGCCCGCTCTTCCTCCTAGTGGCGTGTCACTGAGACAAGCGCAACTTCGCAAAATCACAGCAGGCCGTCTGGCGCTGACCATTGTGGTGACCGCAGTCTTGTTGGCAGCCTGCACCATTGATGAACCCGTTTCCTCTGGTGAACGCTTCGCCGCCGTGGCCGCCGGCCAAGATCATTCGTGCGGCATCCGCGAAGACGGCACTGCCCAATGCTGGCGGGATAGCGGGAACGACCCCGGCTGGGCCGTCTACCTCAGCGGCAAATTCACCACCATCTCTGCGGGAAATGGCTACTCGTGCGGGATTCGGGATAACGGTGCTGCCGACTGCTGGGAGGACAATTACCAAGCCGGAGTGGACCCACCTGATGGGAGCTTTGCCGCCATTTCGGTCGGAGTACAGAGCACCTGCGGGATTCGAGGGGACGGCGCCCTCCATTGCTGGGGAAACCGGGTCGGTGGCCCCGAGCCCGCCAGTCCTCCTGAAGGTAGCTTTGCCGCCATCTCCGTCGGCTGGGGCGACGCATCGTGCGGGTTGCGAGACGAAGGCACGGCAGAATGCTGGGGAGCAGGGAGTTGGGCCGATCCGCCCGAGGGCCGGTTTGCCGCCATCTCCGTCGGCCTGTCCCATGCTTGCGGGCTCCGAGATGACGGCACCGCCCGATGCTGGGGTGACAACACCGCTGGGCAGGCGGATCCCCCGCTCAGCCTCTACACCGCCATCGCAGCCGGTGGCAGCTTCACCTGCGGCATCCGCGACGACCAAACCGTTCGGTGCTGGGGCCGCGGCGGGGTCGTCGATCCTCCCGGAGATCGCTTCATCGCTCTTTCCGCCGGACTCAGCCACGCCTGCGGGTTGCGCGACGACAACAAAGTCCGGTGCTGGGATTGAGTCACGCGGCCTGACGTCCAGTCGATAGTCTCTCGGCCCATGCGAGCAGTTGGAGTCATCGAATACGGCGGGCCGGAGGCATTGGAGGTGGTGGAGCTGCCCACGCCGGAGGCCGGTCCCGGCCAGGTGAGGATTCGGGTGCGGGCCACCGCGGTCAGCCCCACCGACACCCATGTGAGGGCCGGCACTCGGGCCGAGCAACAGGCCAAGACCGGTCCGCCGCCTTATGTCCCGGGCATGGACGTGGCCGGAGTGCTGGACCAGATCGGAGAGGGCGCCCAGACCGACCTACAAGTGGGCGATCATGTGATGGCCATGGTGGTGCCCATGGGATCCCACGGGGCCTATTCCGAGTATGTAGTGCTGTCCTCCGAGTCAGTGGCCCGGATGCCGGCGGGCTCGTCGTTCGCCGAGGCCAGCACGCTGCCCATGAACGGCCTCACCGCCCGACTCAGCCTCGACCAGCTCAACCTCCAGCCCGGTCAGACCCTGGCAGTGACCGGGGCGGCCGGATGCTACGGCGGCTACATGGTGGAGCTGGCCAAGGCCGACGGACTGCAGGTGATTGCCGACTCCTCAGAAGCAGACGAGGAGCTGGTGGCCTCCTTCGGCGCCGACGTGATCGTGCGCCGGGGCGACGACGTGGCCGACCGCATTCGAGAGCACGCCCCCGACGGCGTGGACGGCCTGGCCGACGGGTCGGTGCAGATGGAGCCGCTGGTGGCCGCGGTGCGCGACGGCGGAGGCTTCGCCTCGGTGCGGGGATGGCCGGGCAACGACGAGCGAGGCATCCAATTCCACATCACCTGGGTGTTCGCATACGACCAGGACTACGCCCGCCTCGACCGCCTGCGCCAACAGGCCGAAGACGGCAAGGTGTCGCTGCGGGTGGCGGGCACCGTCCCCATGGAGAACGCCTCGGAGGCCCACGCCCGCCTGGAGGCCGGCGGCACCCGCGGCCGCTGGGTCATCGAGTTCT
>JAPPKI010000030.1:0-214 GCA_028820035.1 bacterium
GCTTTGGAACGGTGCATGGCCCAGGTGGTACGAGCACTGGGATGAGGGTGGCTGACGGGCGATGGTCATGCCAGCGAACGCCAAGACGCTCAAAGAGCTTGTCCGCAGATTCTTCGGAGGCGACTTGTTCGGAGGGGGTCACGGAGAGGTCTTGGACGACCGGATTCCGAAGCCGGATCCCAGGTATGGAGGCCGTGTCCGCCGACGCAGGAAT
>JAPPKI010000030.1:224-2752 GCA_028820035.1 bacterium
GCGTGAGCAAGATCGATCTTACGGCTTGTTGACAATCCTGAAGCCAAGATTCGCCAGAACAGTTGCCGCGGTATTCTTGCCGGACACGCCACCGCTGAAGTTTCTGGGGCGCGAGCCTTCGGGGTGATTGAGCAAGTAGGCGATACCGCAAATGACCTTTGAGTCGTACTCTTTTCCGTCTACAGATAGCAAATACCTTGTTGCTGGCCCATATCGGTAGTGAGCCAAAAATGCCTCTCTCCCCATATCGTCGTGTATTGCGATCGCCTCGTAGACGCTCTCACGAGTGACCACTTCCGAAATGCTCATCCGTGATCTGCCTCCACTTCACCTTCGAGTCTTCCGCTAGCAAGACCTTGCGCCTCTAGTCGCTGCTCTCCACCGTTCTGCATTCTGTTCCAATTCCAGACTCGTTCTTGCGCATTGCGGAGTGCCGGGATTGAAGGAGAGGGGAAACAGGCCACAGGGGTCACCCGCCAAGTTGAGGATATTGGCATGGGGTATGTCGCCAAAATAGTCTCGCTGCCAGTTTTGGAAGCTCTGTCCGCCCTCGCTTTCGGTAAGGACTCTTGAATGATCGTCAAGCCATACGACCAGACGGCGGGCCACAAGGATCGCCGTCAGCAAGCAGGTGCCGACGCTGAGAAGCAGATGGCGTTCTATTTGAATCGGGACCTCAGGGACGACGAACAGGTATTTGTGCTGAACGGCATACGGCTCGAAGATAGTGAGCAGCCGGAGCAAGACGGGTCTCCAGGGGTATGCCAAATCGACCATCTCGTTGTGCATCGCTGGGGGTTGTTCATCGTCGAGAGCAAGTCGGTTGCGGGGGAGGTTCGCGTCCGGCCAGACGGCTCGGGCGGAGACGAGTGGACCCGCAGGTACCGGGGCAAGGAAACCGGAGTACCCTCGCCGTTGCGGCAGGCGGAGCGTCAATCAGGCTTCCTACGGGCGTTCCTGCAAAGGCACAGAGAAGACCTGCTCGGCAAGGTGTCCTTGGGAATGCGTACCATCGTCAAGGTGGCGAAAGGAACCGATCAGCGCGGCTTTAAGGATGCGCCGATCCAGCTGGTGGTCGCGGTGTCGGACACGGGGAAGATCAAGCGGATCGGCGGCTGGAAGGAGCCGAGCGAACCGTTCCGGGCGTTCGTAGCCAAAGCCGATCTAGTAGTCGATAAGATCGACCAAGAGATCAGGGCGCACCGCAAGGGCGCGAGCCGGGCCAGAACCCGGTCCGACGGCGAATACGGCCGGTGGGCCATGGAGGAGGAGGAACCGGAGAAGGTGGCAGAGTTCCTTGCCGCCCAGCACACAAACCGCCCCCGAGCTTCATCGGCTCAAACCAACAAGAATGCCCCCAGCAGGAACCGGAAACGACCCCGGAACCAGGCCGCAGGGTCCGAATGCTCTGCCAAAGCAGTCTGCAAGCACTGCGGCTCCGAACACCTCGTCGCCAGATCCGGCCAGCACGGCTACTACTGGAAATGCGGTGCGTGCGACAAGAACACGGCGATGCCCGCGGTGTGCCCCACCTGCGGAGCCAAGAAGGGGCGAGACAACGGAGTGCGGATCCGCAAAGAGAAGAAGACGTATTTCCGAGAATGCGAAGCATGCGGGACATCCGAGACAATCTGGATTGAAGACTGAGAAACGACCTCTCAACTTTTGTGATAATTCATTGCACTTCAGTCTTCATGGCGGTACGGTGGCCGCAGCTCGACCCAGGCAAGATCGGAGGTGGGAGCGATGGGTGCCGAAAGGCAGTGGCAACAGGATGATCAGGCCAAAAAGAAGTCATCGCCTCTCACCGATGTAGCTGCGATCTCTGCGGGGGACGCGTCTGAGCCAGTGCTTGCTGATCGCACGGAGTTCACGCTCAGCCCCGAAGATTGGGAGGCTTGGGAGGCCCTCCATGACCGCCCCGCACAGGATCTACCTGAATTGCGGGAGTTTATGGCTGAGCCGGCTCCCTTCTTTGTCGACTGACCCGCGCTACCAGCAGCCGACACTGCTTGCAGCTGAGCATCGGCTGGACGTCTTTGAGTGCCGGTCAGCTGAACAGACGGCGTGGCTTCGTCAGCACGCTCGTCAGTCCATGGCCGCGAACATGGCGAGAGTATTCGTGGTCAACCAGTACAGCCAGGATGAGGTGGTCGCGTACTACGCCTGGTGCATGTCCTCGGTCAGGGCACCGGAGCTACCCAATCGGTGGAGGCGTAGTGTGGGCCGCTATTCCCAGCCGGTAGCGCTGCTGGCCAGGCTCGGTGTGGACCTTCGCCCACTGACGACCTCCACCTTGTCCTCCTGATGAAGGACATCCACAAGACTTCGCCTCGGCGCATTTAAGTAGGCGGTTTGAGGTCCCGCATTCCGGACCCCCGGCCTTCCGACGCATCCGTCCGGCCGCCGTTGAACCAGGGTGATCCGTGGATCTGGTGCCATCTTGTTGGGCGGGCCAAGGCCCTTTCCACGATCTTGCGCTCCTTTTTCCGCTGCTTGCGGCGGCTGCCGCTGTTGCCCAACTTGAA
>JAPPKI010000210.1 GCA_028820035.1 bacterium
GCATGCTGACCGGCCATCAAGGCCGATCTGACGCAACCACCGGTGGAGTTCGCCGTCCCTGTCCAGATATCGTACAAATAGCGCTCCGGAGCTTTGATCGACAGTGGGTAATTCGAGATCAGCGACTGTTGGATAGACCCAGACCTCCTCTGTGGCATGCCCATAGCTCGAAGCAGCTGTATCTGACATTTCCAATGGGGGAGAGTGTCAAGGAAGGTCTTGCCCTTACCTTTTCGGCATCTCTGCCTGAGTTGAATCACTATCGAGGGAGGGGAGGAAGAGCCCATCCACTTTGGAGAAATTCAAGTGCCACGGAGCCCAACCTGACTCCCGGCTTGGTTGAGCACCTTGCTGAGAGCGTAGGCACTTCGGTTACTCCTGAAGATCTGTTCTCATATATCGCTGGGGTATGCGCTCAACCAGCGTTCACGGGTTGGCGAAATGAAGTATCTCCCCATGATCGGAGTTTGCGCGTGCCAGTCACCGCCGATTCTGACCTGTGGCGTGAGGCCGTGAGTCTGGGAAGACAGGTCATTTGGGCGCACACATTCGGCGAGCGATTTGCTGATCAAGGGCGGGGCCGGGACCCTGGGCCCAACCCTCGTGTAGACAGTGGCCCATTTTGGGGTGCAGCCGTTCCACTAGACGCCGACCGGCATCCAACCACGATTGGATACGACCCAGAAAAGCGTCGTCTGGTTCTTGGCGAAGGCCCCGACGCAGGGTGGATAGAAAACGTGGCTCCAGAAGTGTGGGCCTATCGGGTTTCCGTCATGAGCCCTATCGAATCATGGTTCAAGTACCGAAAGCGGGAGCCCAACGTGAAATGGTCTAGCCCGCTCAACGACATCGTTCAGAGAGGATGGGTGAACGACTGGAGTCTCGAACTTCTAGATGTGTGTCACATGCTTACCGCACTCATCCGCTTAGAGCCTGACCAAGCAGCGCTGCTGGACCTCATTTTGGACTCACCACAGGTCACGGTGGAAGCACTGACCACTGCTGGTGTACTGCCAGTTCCGAAACGAGCAACGAGGGCCCCACGGGTTCCAAAGCCAGGGGATGCCCCACTTCTAGAGGTCTGAACATCAAGACCGCTAGGCAAGATCAGGCGGTGCGGCGCCTTCTCTCGTTCCAGAAGACGGCTTGAAGTTCGAACTCGTCGATGGCCTCGAGGGCTTGGTCTTCCTCGGTGTCCCAGAAGGAGTGGGTCTCTACGAAGGCGGTGAATTCGGACAATTGCTTGGGTTCGGGCATGTCTGGGACGTTGCGGAATCGGCCGAAGAGATCAGTGGCCACCCCGGACGCGCGCAGCAAGTAAACGCCGAGCAAATGCACGACGAGATAGGCCCCTACTGCAATGCCCAAAGTCATGCCAGAACCGGCACTATAGGGATGATCCGCCCTGTCCACAACTGGTTCACAGGGAAATCCACAAAATGGCCGTGCCCGTTGCTTATAATTCTTGCTCCGCTCAAAGGATTCCCGCCTGAACCAGTGCTGCCACCAGGGCTTTTGCCCCAACGAGCGAGACTGTATCGCGAGCACGGCTGAGCGCAACTCGGGTTGCCTCGCGACCGAGTCCTAGTGTGAGGCCCGTGACTGATGCATCCACCGTCACGGTCCAAACACTCGAACCGGGCATCACCCAGATCACTATGTCGCGCCCTGAGCGGCTCAACGCCCTGAGTCCTGAGCTCATCACCGACATGCACGAAGCCCTCGACGAAGTGGGGCGGGACCGCTCGCAACGGGCCGTGGTTCTAACCGGCGCTGGCCGGGGGTTCTGCTCCGGTGCTGATCTCAAAGCCGGGGGCGATCAGGAGTTCGCCGAGCCGCCCGACCGAAGCCGGCTGGGAGCCATCTACGACATGCAACTCGACCTGGCCAACCTCATGCTCAAGATCTATGAGCTGCGGGTGCCGGTGATCGCCGCGGTGAACGGGCCCGCGGTGGGCGGGGGATTCGCCATCGCCTTGCACTGCGATGTCCGGGTGGCCGCGGAGTCGGCCCGGTTCGGCTCGGTGTTCATCAAGGTGGGCCTGTCGTCACTCGACGTGGGCAACAGCTATCTGCTGCCTCGCATCGTCGGCGCCGGGCGGGCCCGGGAGCTGATGCTCACCGGGCGGATTTTCGATTCCGCCGAGGCTGAGCGCATCGGTCTGGTCTCTCATGTGGTGCCCGATGGCCAAGTGGTGGAGGCAGCCCTCGATGTGGCCCGGCAGATCGCGGCCAACAACGAGTACGGGGTATGGATGACCAAGCTCGGGGCCAACGCCACTCTCGACGCCCCCAGCCTGCGCCACGCCATGGAACTGGAGAATCGAACTCAGGTGCTGGGTACGTTCACCGGGAACATGACTGAGGCATCGCAGGCCTTCCGCGAGGGCCGCGAACCCCGCTGGAATCCGCTGTAGGAGGATGTCGATGCTGGATATCGAAGACTTCGGCCGGGTGCGGCTGCTCAAATTGAACCGGCCTGACGCCCTGAACGCGTTCAGCGAGGCCCTGTACGACGCCACTGCTGAAGCCCTAATCGATGCGGCCGCCGATCCCGATGTGGCCGTGGTGGTGTTGACCGGAAACGGACGGGCGTTCTGCGCTGGCACCGATTTGGTGGAGATGGGGGCCCGCAATCCCGGCGGGGGCGGCGTCGAACCCGGTGTCCATGGATTTGCCGGAATGATCGACCAGATGGACTCGTTCCCCAAGCCGTTCATCGTCGCGGTGAACGGGC
>JAPPKI010000396.1 GCA_028820035.1 bacterium
AGGGCGCATCCGACGCCCAGCAGTTCATCGGCGACGGTGCCGATGTGATCTTCGGTGCGGGCGGTCCCACCGGTTCCGGCGGGGTCCAGGCCGCCGCCGAGGCCGGCGCCTGGGGCATCGGAGTGGACCAAGACGAGTACTACACCACCTTCAACGGCGGTACTGCTCCTGGTTCGGAGTATCTGGCCAGCTCGGCCATCAAGCGAGTGGACCTGTCGGTGTTCCGCAACATCGCAGCCGCCATCGAGGGCACCTTTGCCGGCGGCGTTTTCGTGTTGACCGCCGAGAACCTGGGCATCACCTACGCCCCGTTCCACGATGCGGCGGTGAGCGCTGAGGCCGCCGCTGCCGTGGAGCGGGTGCGGGCCGGACTGGCCGACGGCAGCATCACCACCGGGGTGTGCGGCATTGACGGCCTGTTCCTGGGCGAGGGCTCGGCCTGCGACTGACCGGCGAAGCTCGATAAAGGGGCGGCGGCTGAACAAGCTTCGGCCGCCGCCCTTTCGCGTCCGGTAATTGCTTTTGTCGTAGTCTTGGCTGTGCATGGCTCAGGCAAGCGGGGGCGCGGTACGTCCGGTGCTGGAGGTTGAGGGAATCACCAAGGCCTTCCCGGGGGTGATGGCCAACGACGACGTGAGCCTCACTCTCAACCAAGGCGAGATCCATTGTCTGCTGGGAGAAAACGGAGCAGGCAAGAGCACCCTGATGAACATGGTGTTCGGGCTGTTCCGGCCCGACAGCGGAACCATTCGAGTGCGGGGCGAAGAGGTGCACTTCGAGGACTCGGGCGAGGCGATTGCCCGGGGTATCGGCATGGTCCACCAGCACTTCCAGCTCATCCCAGTTTTCACTGTGGCCGAGAACATCGTCTTGGGCAACGAGATCACCAAGGGGGCGTTCCTCGACCTCGACACCGCCAGACGCCAGATCGGCGCTCTAGCCGAGCGCTATGGGCTGGCCGTGGACCCCGATGCCACCGTGGGCGACCTGTCGGTGGGCGAGCAGCAGCGGGTGGAGTTGGTGAAGGCCCTGTTCCGCGATGCCGACATCTTGATCCTCGACGAGCCCACTGCGGTGCTCACCCCTGGCGAGGTGGACGACTTCTTCGAGGTGGTGGAGAGCCTCACCCAACAGGGCAAGTCCATCATCTTCATCACCCACAAGCTGCGCGAAGTTCTGGCCGTGGCCGACCGCATCACCGTGCTGCGGAGTGGCCGGGTGGTGGGTACCACCACCGCCAAGGGGGCCACTCAGCAGTCGCTGGCCAACTTGATGGTGGGTCGGGACGTGGTGTTCCGGGTGGACAAGGCCGATGCCCATCCGGGCCAGCCGGTAATCCGAGTGCAGGGCTTGCGGGCCCGAGACGACCGGGGCGTGGAGACGGTCTCCGGCTTCGACGTGGAGGTGAGGGCCGGAGAGATCTTCGGCATCGCTGGAGTGGAGGGCAACGGTCAGCGGGAGCTGGTAGAGGCCGTATGCGGAATGCGCCCGGCAACCGGAGGGCGGGTGGAGATGCTCGGCCAAGACATCACGGGGTGGAGCCCTCGCAAGATCAATGAACTGGGCGTGGCCCACATACCGGAGAACCGCAGCAAGCACGGGGTGGTAGCCCAATACTCCATCGCCGACAACCTGGTGCTGAACCGCTATCACCACCGCAAGTTCGCTCGCCGGGGAGTTCGCAATGCCGCGGCCATCACTGACGAAGCAGTAGCGCTGGTGGAGCAATTCGACGTTCGCACCCCCGGGGTGGACGTGGCCGTCGATGCCCTGTCGGGCGGGAACCAGCAAAAGGTGATCGTGGCCCGAGAGCTGACCGGCGACCTCCAGGTATTGGTGGTAGCCCAGCCCACCCGAGGCCTCGACGTGGGTTCGATCGAGTTCATCCATCGCAAGATCATCGAGCTACGCGACCGAGGCGTGGCGGTGCTGCTGGTGTCGGCCGAGTTGGACGAGATCTTGTCGCTGTCCGACCGGATCGGCGTGCTCTATCGGGGCCGACTGGCCGGAACGGTGGACGCCGCCGAGGCCACCCGCGAAGAACTCGGCCTGCTCATGGCCACTGGTGCGACGGAGGTCAGGTTGTGAACGGCGCAGGTACGGGCACCGCCGGAGGCCAGTCGTGAACGGCGCCAAGAACGCCAACGCCGGGATTGGGCGGGCCACCAGCCAGGTGCACCGCCTGCTCACCGAAGCATGGCGGCTCCAACCGCTGTATGTGTCGCTCTACGCCATCTTGTTGTCGTTCGTGGTCGGCGGCGTGCTGATCTCCATCATCGGGGTCAACCCCTTTACCGCCTACTGGGCGCTACTGAGGGGCATGGTGGGCGGGGGCGACGAGATCGCGGGGTCGGTGGCCCGGTCGGTGCCTTTTGTCGGGTCGGCCTTGGCGTTGGCCTTCGCCTTCCGGGCCGGGTTGTTCAACATCGGCGCCGAAGGGCAGCTGTTGGCCGGTGGCATTACCGCGGCCTATGTCGGTGCCCTGTCGTGGATGTCGGACCTGCCCGGCATCGTGGCCATCCCGCTGATCCTCATCGCCGGCACGCTGGGGGGTGCCATCTGGGGCGGGATCCCCGGCGTGCTGCGAACCAAGACCGGCGCCCATGAGGTGATCAGCACCATCATGCTCAACTCCTTGGTGCTGTTCGGGGTCCGCTGGATGGTGAACTCCCGCGATCCGGTGGTGCTGCGGGACACCGAGAGCACTGTTCCCCGCACCGACCCCATCTCCGACAC
>JAPPKI010000338.1 GCA_028820035.1 bacterium
CCGCTTGGGCTATGCCTCTTTGCCGACCCTCCATGCGGCGGACCTCCTTGATCCGGTGCCAGGCGGTTTCGGGAGACCGGCCTGCGTCGGCCCGCTTCAACAAGAGCGCACACTCTTCCTCAGACCACTCCAGACGGCCTCGGGCATGCAGTTCCTTCTGCAAGATTTCGCTGATCTCCAGAAGGCGCTCCACATCGGCCGCGGCATAGGCCAGCATGTGATCGGGCAGCGGCCGCTGAAACCAGTCGGACATACGAGCTTCCTTGGCCAGCTCCACCCCCAGCAGGCGATCGTGGAGCGTGGCCAACGACGGCGAGCTGTAGCCGATGAACCCGGCCCCGATCTGAGTATCGAAAATCCTCCGGGGCCGCGTCCCGCACTCGTGGTAGAGAACCTCCAAGTCCTGCTCCGCGGCATGGAGCACGGCAAGCCCCTCACCGTCCAACAGCTTGGCCAGCGGGGTGATAGGAACCGCCAGCGGGTCGATGATGGCCATCTGATCGCGCCAGGCGATCTGGACCAGTGCGAGTCGGGGGTAATAGGTGCGCTCCCGGTGGAATTCGGTATCCAAGGCATAGGCATCTGCGGTCGATGCATCAGCCACCACTGCGGACAACTTGCGCCGAGAGGTGACTAGGGCTTCCACTCTGTCGAGGCTAACGGGCTGGGTGGGCTCAGCCGAGGTCTTCGGGTGTGTCGACATCTGCCACCGCAGATGGTGGCGCAGGAATGTCAATAACAGTCAAGTCATCGAGCAGCGAGGCAACCGCGCGCTGGCCGGATTCGAATAGGCGCTCGGCCAGTGCTGCTGCTTTGGTATCGATGGCCAGGGGAAGATAGTGGCGCCGTTGATCGCTGAATACGGCCGCTGAGGGAGCGGCGGCCGAAGACTCGCGAACTGCCTGCACCAGCACCGCCACATCCTCAGGGCTGATAGCAGGGAGATCACAGGGCAAAACCACCGTTACCGGATGATCGGCCAATTCCAGCGCGGTGGCCACAGCCCCAAGAGGACCCTCGCCGGGCCAACGGTCGGAGATGTGCCAGGCATCGGCTAAGGCCGCAGCATCCTCTAGACGGGGATCATCGCCGCCGACGATAAATCGCTGCGATGCATCGGCCAGTGCCTCCAAAGCGCAATCGATCAGTCTTCTGCCCCCCACCGGGATAAACGCCTTATCCGCGCCCATCCGTCGGCTCTGCCCTCCCGCCAGCACTGCACCGGTGAAGCCGGACTCGATTTCTAGCCTCCGTAGTTCATGCGGGTGTCTTCCATTCGAAGAACGGGGGTGTCCTCGTCATGCTGGAAGCCGCAGTCGACCACTTCGCCAATGAACAGGGTGTGGGCGCCAGTCACCACTGCGTCGCGCACCTCGCAGTCGAGATAGGCGGGAGCGCAGTCCAAGATGGGCGCGCCGGTAACCCCGTCGTGGAAGCCGAAGCCGTTGAGGGTCATGGCCGCCAAATCGACCTCCACCGGCTTGGTGAACTTGCGCACGATGGCCCGGTCGTCTCTGGCGATAGTGCAAAGGCTGAACACTCCGCCCTCGGAAATGAGCTCGTGGGTATAGGCGGGATGCTCCACACCAATGCCCACCAACTTGGGCTCAAAGGCCAACTGGGTGGCCCAGTTGAGGGTCATACCGTTGCGCCGTTCCCCGGCCCGCGACCCCACTACGTACAACCCATAGGGCAGACTCCACAGCACCCTCCTGCGGAGTCGGTCGTAGCCGTCTTGAGCCTCAGGATCGTCCCCTACATGTTCGGGGTACGGGCCGATGGGTCCGGTGCCACCTGGTGCCGCCACGTCAATCCCTCCAGTCCGCTGGAGGCCACGACGGGTCGAGTTGGTGCAAGAAAAGAAGGCACCGCTCCTCCTCGTCGGTCTCCCCAATCGCCGCCGCGGCGGCCTGCAATCCGGCCAAAGCCCGTAGGAAGCCCCGGTTCACCTCGTGGGCCCAGCGCACATAGCCCGATCCTCGCCAGCCATTCTGGCGCAACCGGTCAAGTCCCCGGTGATATCCCACCCGGAAGGCGGCATACGCCTCCGCCTGGTCACGGGCCAGCAATCCCAGTCGAGCCCAGCCGTCTAGAAAACGGGGAAATCGGGCAACCACTTCGGCCACGGCTTGCCTTCTTTGGGCCTCGTCCACACTCATCGCCTCGGCCAGCGCGAGCAATGCTTCGGCCGGCTCAGGATCTAGAACAGTCTCGGGTGGCCCTGAGCGAGTCAGATTTACCGGCGCATCAGTCATCGGCCGAATTCTTCTACGGTCAGTGGATGCGCACCAAGCGCAGCACGTCGGTGGCCTCCTCCATGCCGGCTAGAACAGCAACTACATCCCCAGGGACGACATGCCCGGCTTCTTTGGCCAGGCTCAATGCCTCGGCCACTCGAGCCTCGTAGGTGCCCGGCTCGCAGGCCAGCATGGGGGTGACTCCCCAGCTCAGAGTGAGCTGCTGAACGGTGCGCTCGGAAGTGCTGAACCCCAATATGGCCGTTTGGGGGCGGAACCGGGCCATCGACCGAACGGTGAACCCCGACGCCGAGATGCACACAATGGCGGCCAGGTTCAGCTCGTTGGCTGCGGTGGCGGCCGCCCCGGTCATGGCGTCGGTGACCGAGGTGGGGGCATCAGCATCAGTCATGCGCAAGCGGCGGATGTTCTCCCCCCAGTGGACATAGTCGAACTCCTCATCAGCCCGCTCGGCGATTCGGGCCATGG
>JAPPKI010000551.1 GCA_028820035.1 bacterium
GGGCAGATCGCAGCTATCGCCCGTTCTCGCGGCATGGCTGTGGCAACCCGCAATATCCGGCACTTCGAAGGCATGGCTGTCGACCTCGTCGACCCTTGGAAAGCAAGCTGACCAGCGGGCTCTTAGCCGCTATTGCCCTAGGCGCAGGGCCAGCAGGTGGGGGATTCCAGGCTCCTCCACGAGGCCGATGGGGTAGATGACCATGTCGTTGGCCACCGCGGGCCAGCCGTTGGTGGCCCCGGCGGCCTGGTGGCGCCACACGATCTCGCCGGTGTGGCGGTTGAGGGCCAGCAACTCGCCGAAAAAGGCGGAGGTGAACACCAGGTCGTTCACCACGGTCATGCCGCCAAGCACGTCCGCTGAGGGAACCTCGGGGTACTTGGAGATGATCTCCACATCCCAGACGATCTCGCCGGAGGCGATATCGATGGCCGCCACATTGCTGGGGCGGGTGAACAGCTGGGTGCCCTCGCCGCCACTGCTCACCTGATCGGACTCGTAGTAGGAGGGGGCGTTCACCACCGCGGCGTAGAACACCCCTTCAGCCACGGCAACCGGGGTGACCATGCCACCCTGGGCGCCCGGCAACACCTCGACTGGGGAATTGAAGGCCTCAAGATTGTCGTTGCGATGCATGCCTACCGAGGTAGACCAAAGCACCTCCCCAGTGGCCGGATCGTGGCCGAATGCCACCCCGCCCTTGCCCGCAGTCACCAGCACGTCGTGATCAAGGCCGTGGTCTTCGGCCTTGGCCAGCGTCACCAGCACGTGGTCGCGGTCGAAGATGTCGTGGGGGAAGGCCTGGAAACCCCAGCGAAGCTCACCGGTGTTCACGTCCAGTGCCACGGTGCCGCTGGTCCAGCGATTGTCCCCCGGACGGCTCGACCCCGCGGGCCAGCCGGGGGCACCGGGGAACGGGTAGGGGTTGCCCACGCCGTAGAACAAAGTGCCAGTGTCGGTATCCAAGGCCGGCGGGTACCACGACCCGCCCCCGCTGTTGACGTCGGGGTTTCCCCACAAACCCTCGTCCTCCACAGTGGCGAACGACCAGACGACCTCGCCGGTGGCCTGGTCCAAGGCATAGATCGTGCCCCGCACCCCGGCGGGGAACCCACTAGTGGCCGCGTACACGAGTCCGTCGTAGGCAAACGGTTGCACATTGATCTCACTGAGGTTCCCCCCGGTGATGTCGGTGGCCCAGATCTCCTCGCCGGTGTCGGCGTCGTAGGCCGCGATCAGCTGTCCCCGCTGGCTCCAGCCGATCTTGGTGGCGAATACCTTGCCCCAACCCACCACCACTCCCGATGGCCCGTACAGTCCACCCCGGCGACCTGCCGTCCACAGGGTCTCCCCGGTGCGGCGGTCGATGGCCTGTACCCCGCCGTCGAGGCCGGCCACATACACCCGGTTGCCCAGAATCAACGGCGTGGTGGCCAGGTTGCCCCACGTGCTCCCGCCGGGCACCTCGGCAGTCCAGGCCACCTCCAATCGGTGGACGGAGGTGGAGTCGATTGGGCTGTTGAACACCGCTCGGGTGGAGGCGTTGTCCCGGTTGGGCAAGGGCCAATCGGCGGCGTGCTCGATGACTTCGGGCGGGCTGCCGACCAGCGAGGGGTCGATCGTCGGCTCGGCCGGAGTTGTCGGTTCGGCCTCTTCAGTTGCTTCGACCGCGGGCTCGGCTTCCGGCTCCGCCGTGGATTCGGCGGGCGCAGTCGCAGGGGCCGTCGGCTCATCCGTAGAAGCACAGGCCGACAAAGCCAACACAGCGACTAATGCGGTCTCGGCCAGCGTGCGCTGGATTGTCGCGCCGCGGTTCATGCCTGCACATTATGAGCGTCAACGGCTCCGAGCGTTACTGTGTGGGCTACCTCGATCAAGGAGAAGGCATGGCACGAATCAAGATCCCCGATGGTCCCGCGGAGGAGCTCCATCGGTTGTGGATGATGTGCCCGGAGCTCACTGCTCCGGCATCGGCGTTCAGCGCCGCGGTGTACAACCAGAGCAAGCTCTCCGTGCGGCTGCGGGAACTGCTGCGGATGAGGATTGCCCAGATCAACCACTGCGTGGTTTGACTGGACACCCGGGTTGCGTCGTTGGCGCAACATGATCTGAGCGAGGACGACTACCTCCACGTCGGCAACCGAGACGGTTACGACGGTTACAGCCAAGCCGAACGGGACGCCCTCGAGTACTGCGAGAAGTACGCCACCGACCACATGTCCATCGACCAGGCGTTCATGGACCGAATGGTGGAGCACTACAGCGACGAGATGATGGTGGACATGACATTGTCCATCGGCTGCTGGATTGCCTTTGGCCGCATCAACCAGGTGATGGACGTGTCGGTCTCCTGCCCGCTGCGCATGAAGGGCCCCGAGGAAGCAATCGAGGCCATGGACGGAAGCAGCCAAGATGACATCTTGGCCATGCGCTCCGCCCGATTCGCCTAGACCACCAAGAGAGACTGATCAGGGGAATCGGATCTTTTGGACGTCTAGGGCATCTAGCCCCTCTTTGCCGTCCTGTCTGAGCCAGTCCTCTTGACCCAACCACATTGGGAGCAAGACCCCTTCGATGTCTGGAGTGATTCGGTCTCCAGCCAAGCACTTAACCAACGCAGGTGGCAGCTCTCCGAGTGCTCGAAGTGCCCAAAGACGGGCATTGCCACAGCCTAGGCAGGCATCCAATAGCGAATCGACACAACCATGGCGCTGTAGAAGTTGA
>JAPPKI010000444.1 GCA_028820035.1 bacterium
CCAAGGCCCGGTTCGAGTTCCGCTGGGCCGACCAGTTCAACCTGTCGCTCGACCCAGAGACGGCGCTCAAGTACCACGACGAGACCCTTCCGGCCGAGCCGGCCAAGACGGCCCACTTCTGCTCCATGTGCGGACCCAAGTTCTGCTCCATGAAGATCACCCAGGACGTGCGGGACTTTGCCGCCCGCCAAGGGGTGGACGAGTCGGTGGCCATCGAGCTGGGCATGAAGTCGAAGGCCGAAGAGTTCCGGGACACCGGTGCCGAGATCTACTCGGCCGGGTCGTGACACTGCATGTTTCCCAGCTGCATGTCCCCCGGCTGCATGTCATTGCCGACTGCCTTTCATTGGCCGACGCGGCCTTTCGAGGCGGGGCACCCGCGGTGCAGGTGCGGATCAAGGAGGCCAGCGACGCCAATGTGTTGGCTTAAGGCGACCATATTGTGGCCGCGGCCCATAAGGCTCCGGCGGTGGTTATCGTCAACCACCGGGTCGACAGCCCCCCCGCGGTCGGCGCCGCCGGCGTTCACGGTGGCGCCGACGACCTGCCAGTGCCGGTGCTTCGGAGCCTGCTTGGTCCCGAAGCGCTGGTGGGGGGAACTGCTCGCGACCCTGACACCGCCCTACGCCACCAGGCCGACGGGGCTTCCTACGTCGGGGTCGGACCGGTGTACACCACTGCGACCAAAGACGGGCTGCCCGATCCGCTGGGACCAGCCGGGGTGGAGAAGGTAGCCGCCGCCGTGGACATCCCGGTGATCGCCATAGCCGGGATCACCGCCCCAAGAGTGCCGGAACTGATGGATGCCGGGGCCCATGGTGTGGCGGTGATCGGCGCGGTGGCTCACGCTGCCGACCCGGTCGCGGCCACCGCAGAGCTGCTGGAGGTCCTCGGTGGCTGACGCTCCTTCGACCCCCGACGTTCCCGCGAAGCCCGATGTCATAGTCGTGGGCGGCGGCATTATCGGGCTTTCAGCCGCCTGGAAGCTCCAAAATGACGGTGTCGACGTCGTGGTCGTCGACCCGGCGCCGGGCACCGGGGCGACTCACGCCGCGGCTGGGATGCTGGCCCCCATCCACGAGGCCTACTGGGGCGAGGGCCACATCCTCCGGCTGAACTTGGCCGCCAGCCAGGCTTGGCCGGCGTTCGCCAACTCACTGGGGATCGACGCAGTGGACTACCGCCGCAACGGGATGCTGATGGCGGCCTACGACGCCGACGACAAGGCGCTGCTCGACAATCTGGGCGATCTGCACGAACAAGAAGGCCTGCCGGTGGAGCGGCTCCGCAGCCGGGAATGCCGATCTAGGGAACCGCTGCTCGCCCCCGGGGTCCGGGGCGGGGTCTACTCCCCGCTGGACCACCAAGTGAACCCTCGCCGGGTGGTGGCCGAGTTGCTAAACCGGGTTCCCACCGTTCCGGTGTCGGCCGCAGAAGTCGCTCCCAATCAGGTAACAACCGATGACGGCCGGGTGATGACCTGCCGGCAGGTGGTGGTGGCTGCCGGGGCGTGGAGTGGCCGGTTGCTGGGCCTGCCCATCCGGCCCATCAAGGGCCAGATTCTCCGGTTGAGCGGCCCCGCGGGACTGTTGCGACTGCCCGTGCGAGGGGTGGTGCGGGGGTCGAGCGTGTATGCGGTGCCCCGCAGCGACGGAGAAATCGTGGTGGGTGCCACTCAAGAAGAACAAGGGTTTGACACCCGGGTTACCGCGGGCGGCGTGTACGAGCTGCTTCGAGACGTGCTGGCCCTGCTGCCCGGGCTGAGCGAGATCGATCTGGTGGAAACGTGGGCCGGGCTGCGCCCCGGCGCCCCCGACAATGCCCCGATCATCGGAACCGGCGACGACGGCATCGTGTATGCCACCGGCCACTACCGCAACGGCATCCTCACCGCGCCGATTACCGCGACCGCCGTGTCTGCACTGGTGCAGGGCCACAAGACGCCGCTGGACTTGTCGCCATTCAGCCCCAACCGGTTCGACGCCCGGCCGAGTGGTCACACTCCACACCCCGGACACCTCAGCGGAGTGCCGGCATGATCATCGTGGTCAACGGGGAAGCTCGAGATGTACCGGCCAACTGCACGGTAGGGGCACTGGCCCCTGATCAGCGAGGGGTTGCCGTGGCAGTGAACCGGGAAATCGTCCCTCGGAGCCGGTGGGGCCAAGCCCATTTGGCTGAGGGCGATCGAGTCGAGATTCTGGAAGCGGCCAAGGGGGGATAAGTGGGCGACTCGGGCAAACCCCCAGACGGTAGGTCGTAGTGGGCGACTCGTGGACCGTTGCTGAGCGCAGCTTCGCTAGCCGGCTGATAACAGGCACCGGGGGCGCCCCCAATCTCGCGGTACTGGAGCGAGCACTAGTGGCGTCGGAATGCGAGGTGGTCACGGTGGCCCTACGGCGGGTGTCGCCCGAGGCCACCGGCTCGGTGCTGGAGGTGATCGACCGCTTGGGCCTTGACGTACTGCCCAACACCGCCGGCTGCCACACCGCGGCCGATGCCGTACTCACCGCCAAACTGGCCCGGGAGGCGTTCGAAACCGACTGGGTGAAATTGGAGGTGATCGCCGACGACATCACCCTGTTGCCCGAGGGCATCGAGCTGGCAGAGGCAGCCGAGACGTTGGTGGACGACGGCTTCACGGTTATGGCCTACACCAACGACGACCCGGTGCAGGCCAGCCGCCTCGAAGACCTGGGATGTGCCTCCCTTATGCCGCTGGG
>JAPPKI010000550.1 GCA_028820035.1 bacterium
ACGAGGGTCTGTGTGGCTTTTTGCCGGACGACGACAAGGCGCTGGCCCATGGCAACTACATCAAGGCATGTGACAAGGGTGTGCTGAAGGTTATGTCCAAGATGGGCATCTCCACGGTGAAGTCGTATGTGGGGGCTCAGATCTTCGAGGCCATCGGCCTGGGGCACCCCATCATCGGTGAGTGCTTCACTGGCACAGTCAGCCGCCTAGGCGGCATCGGCTTCCCACAGCTTGCCGAGGAGGTGCGGCTTCGCCACCGCATCGCCTACCCGGAGAACCCCGATGAGCGGGCCCATCGCACCCTGGAAGGGGGAGGGGAGTACCAGTGGCGCCGGGAGGGCGAGTACCACCTGTTCAACCCCGAGACGGTGTTCAAGCTCCAGCACGCCACCCGGGAAGGCCGCTACGACATCTTCAAGCAGTACACCGACAAGGTAGACACCCAGTCGGAGCGCCTGGCCACCCTGCGAGGGCTGTTCCGATTCCGAACCGGGCGGCGGGAGCCGATTTCCATCGAAGAGGTGGAACCGGTTTCCAGCATCGTCACCCGGTTTTCCACCGGTGCCATGTCATACGGATCTATATCCGCCGAGGCTCACGAGACTCTGGCCATCGCCATGAACCGCATCGGCGGCAAGTCGAACACTGGCGAGGGGGGCGAGGATCCCACCCGCTATGTGCCCGACCCCAACGGCGATCTGCGCCGCTCGGCCATCAAGCAGGCCGCGTCGGGGCGGTTCGGGGTGACCAGCGAATACCTGGTGAACAGCGATGACATTCAGATCAAGATGGCCCAAGGGGCCAAGCCGGGCGAGGGCGGCCAGCTTCCGGGCCACAAGGTGTGGCCCTGGATCGCCGAGGTCCGCTATTCCACCCCCGGCGTGGGGCTGATCTCGCCGCCGCCGCATCACGACATCTACTCGATCGAGGATCTGGCCCAGCTCATCCACGACCTGAAGAACGCCAACCCAGAAGCCCGCATCCACGTGAAGCTGGTGTCGGAACTGGGAGTGGGCACGGTGGCCGCGGGGGTGTCCAAAGCACACGCCGATGTGGTGCTGATCTCGGGTCACGACGGGGGCACCGGAGCCTCGCCGTTGACCTCCATCAAGCACGCTGGCACCCCTTGGGAGCTGGGGTTGGCGGAGACCCAGCAGACGCTGTTGCTGAACCGGCTGCGGGACCGGATCGTGGTGCAGACCGATGGCCAGCTGAAGACCGGCCGGGATGTGATGATTGCGGCGCTGCTGGGGGCCGAGGAGTTCGGGTTCGCCACCGCGCCTTTGGTGGTTGCGGGGTGTGTGATGATGCGGGTCTGCCATCTGGACACCTGTCCGGTGGGAGTGGCCACCCAGGATCCGGAGCTGCGCAAGAAGTTCACCGGCCAGCCCGAGTTCGTCATCAACTTCATGGAGTACATCGCCGAAGAGGTGCGCGAGCTGTTGGCCATACTCGGTTTCCGCACCCTGGCGGAGGCTATCGGGCGGGTGGAGTGCTTGGACGTGAGCGACGCAGTGGACCACTGGAAGGCGTCGGGACTCGACCTGTCGCCAATCCTGTATGCCCCTGACATTGGTCCTGAGGCCGACCGGCATTGCACGCAGCCCCAGGACCACGGCCTCGATCGCGCCCTCGACCAGCAGCTCATCTTGATGGCCGAGTCCGCCTTGGAAGACGGCCTCGCGGTGGAGATTGAACTCCCTATCGGCAACGTGAACCGAACGGTGGGCACCATGCTCGGCCATCAGGTGACGTCCAAGTGGGGGGCCGACGGCCTGCCCGACGAAACCATCCGCATCAACTTCTCCGGGTCGGCCGGCAACAGCTTTGGAGCATTTCTGCCCCGGGGCATCACCATGAAGCTGATCGGCGATGCCAACGACTACGTGGGCAAGGGCCTGTCAGGCGGGCGCATCATCGTGACCACCTATCCGCAGGCCCGGTTTATTGCCGAGGAGAACGTGATTGCGGGCAACGTGATCGGCTACGGCGCCACCAGCGGCGAACTCTTTCTGCGGGGGCTGGTGGGAGAGCGGTTCTGCGTCCGCAACTCCGGCGCCGTTGCGGTGGTGGAGGGTGTGGGCGACCACGGCTGCGAGTACATGACCGGCGGCCGGGCCGTGGTGCTCGGTCCCACGGGACGGAACTTCGGTGCGGGCATGTCGGGCGGCATCGCCTATGTGTACGACCCTGATGGGGTGTTTCCCGCCAAGGTAAACCCGGAGATGGTGGACTTGGAGGCGCCTGACGATGACGACCGAGAGTGGCTGCGGGACCGCATTAGCCAGCACATGGTGAACACGGACTCGGCCGTGGCAGAGCGGATATTGGCCAATTGGACTACTGAGGCTGACCGATTCGTGAAGGTGATGCCGAAGGACTACAAGCGGGTGCTCGCCGCACTAGCCGAGGCCGAGC
This sequence comes from bacterium, assembly GCA_028820035.1. GTDB lineage: Bacteria > Actinomycetota > Acidimicrobiia > Acidimicrobiales > Bin134 > Poriferisocius. The sequence goes on from JAPPKI010000550.1 coordinate 2,419, forward strand.
GGACAGGCACCGACGCGCAAGCAGCCATCATGGCGGCCTCTCATGGGTAGGGCTAGACAGGAAACCCATCGTGAACGGGTGTCGTTCCCACTCCTGAAGGCGGTCGCCCATGGGTGACATTCGCGGGTTCATCAAGCATGGCCGAGAGCTGCCGATCCGCCGAGCGGTGCCGGTGCGCATCAAAGACTGGAACGAGGTCTACCGGGACTTCGACGCCGAGTCAGTGCGCACTCAAGCTTCGCGCTGCATGGACTGCGGGATACCGTTCTGCAACAACGGCTGTCCGCTGGGCAACCTGATCCC
>JAPPKI010000311.1 GCA_028820035.1 bacterium
TAGCTACCAAGTGGTTGAGCGACATGGTGGACAACGACGCCCGCTACTACCCCAACAACGTGGCCATTGTGGAGGCCGCCGCCCGAGGCGAGATCGACGTGGGCCTCGTGAACCACTACTACAACTACCGGTTGGCGGCTGATGCCGATGCGGCCGGACAGGAGCATCTAGCCGCCAACTACGACCTCTCCGACGAGGACATTGGCTCGCTGCTCATCATCACCGCCGCCACCATGACCACCAATGTGTCCGACCGGCAAGCATCCCAGGATCTGATTGCCTACCTGCTCTCCCCATCGGTGCAGCGGTACTTCACCCGCAACACCTATGAATACCCACTGGCCGGAGGCGTCGAGCCCAACCCGGTACTGCCCCCGCTGACCGCCCTGTCCATCGGCTCCGTCGATTTCGACGCCCTCGGCGGCGGCTTCGAAACCACCGAAGAAATCATCCAAAGCAGCGGAATCCTCAGCCAATAACCCGCCACCACGCCGGAGGCTGGTAATGACATTCTCGCTGCGCTGTGGATCAAACAACGCTGACCCTCTAACGTCTAATACGTGGACGTCGACCCCCTAGATCTCATCTCCCCCAAGCGCTACGGCGAAAACGGCCAGCCTCACGAACTGTTGGCCTGGATGCGCCAGAACTCCCCGGTTCACTGGTGCGAGCCCGACGGCTACCAGAATTTCTGGGCCGTCACCCGCCACGCCGACATCATCGAAGTCTCCATGCAGCCGGAGCTGTTCAGCAACGAGGCCGACAGCATCACAATCCGCACCGATCAGCAGGTCGCCGATTTGGAGGAGCACGGCAGCATCATTGGCGACATGCGGACCATCATCAGCATGGACCCGCCCGACCATCGGCTCTACCGCAAGGTGGCCAGCGGCTTCTTCACTCCTCGGGGTATCAGCCAGCTCGACCAGATCGTCAACGACAGCGCCAAGGCCCTGCTCGACAGCCTGGGCGATGAGGGCGAGTGCGATTTCGTGGACATCATCGCTCAGCGCCACCCACTGCGGGTGCTGGCCACAATCCTGGGCATCGACCGCGAAGACGAGGAGCGCCTGTTGGTGCTGACCCAGCAGCTTCTGTCGGGCGACGATCCCGACTATCGGCGCGAGGCGGAGACTCGCTATCAGGCCAGCGCAGAAGTGGGCATGGAGTTCTACGCCATGTTCGACCGCATCATCAAGGATCGTCGGGCCAACCCCCAAGAGGATCTGGCCACCATGCTGGCCAATGCCCATCTGCCCACCGGAGATGCCCTGCCCGAGATCGAGACCTTCGGCTACTACCTCATTGTGTTCACCGCCGGTCACGACACCACTCGCAACGGCCTGTCGGGCGCGCTGGAAGCGTTCTTGGCCTATCCCGACCAGCTTCAGCGGCTGCGGGAGAACCCGGAGATGGCCAAAGACGCGGTGGAAGAGGTGGTGCGGTGGTCCACCCCGGTGAACTACATGAAGCGCACCGCAATGGCCGATGCCACTGTGGCCGGTCAGCCGGTTAAAGAAGGCGACTTCGTGGTGTTCTTCTACGCATCGGGGAATCGAGATGAGACGGTGTTCGACCGTCCCCACGACTTCGATATCGGCCGCCACCCCAACCGTCACCTGGGATTCGGCTGGGCCGAGCACTATTGCTTGGGAGCGCATCTGGCTCGAGCCAGCACCCAGGCGCTCATCAGGCAATTGGCTGAGCGGGTAATCGAGATCGAGCCAGCGGGGCCGATCGTCCGCACCGAGTCCAACCTCATTGTCGGGGCGAAGCAGCTGCCGGTTCGCTACAAGCTCCGTCCCGCAGCCTGAGCCCCAACGCTGAGTCCCAGCCCAAACCCACAACTGAAACCACCATGAGCACCAACGAACAAAACCCTGTCCACTACGACGCCGTGGTAATCGGCGCCGGATTCGCTGGCATGTACATGCTTTACAAGCTCCGCCAGCTTGGGCTGACGGCCCGGGTATACGAGCGAGGCGACGACGTGGGCGGCACCTGGTACTGGAACCGCTATCCCGGCGCCCGCTGCGACGTGGAGAGCCTGGAGTACTGCTACAGCTTCGACCCCGAACTGGAGCAGGAGTGGGAGTGGACCGAGCGCTATCCGGGCCAGCCTGAGATCCTCCGCTATGCCCAGCACGTGGCCGAGCGGTACGACCTGTACCGGGACATCCAGTTCAACACCATGGTCACCAAGGCCGCCTTCGACGACGACGCCGGCCAATGGCAGGTGAGCAGCGCGCCCGCCGTCAACCACATCGACCACAACCACGCTCCCAACGACGACGACACCGATCACGTCACCGCTCAATACCTCATTACCGCGGTGGGTTGTCTTTCGTCATCAAACGTTCCCGACATCGCCGGCGTCGACACATTTCAGGGCGAGGTGTGCCACACCGGCCGCTATCCCAAAGAGGGCATCGACTTCGCCGGCAAGCGGGTCGGGATCATCGGCACCGGCTCGTCGGGCATCCAGGCCATTCCGGTGATCGCTGAGACCGCCGACCACCTCACCGTGTTCCAGCGCACCCCGCAGTACGCCATCCCGCCCCGCAATCATCCCCTCGACCCGGCGGAGCAAGCAGAGGTCAAGGCCGACTACCACCGGCTCCGAGAGCAGAACAAGACCCAGCAGGGCGCACTTGGGGCCCGTTTCGACTGGAACGAGGGCTCGGTTCTCGATGTCGAGGTGGAGGAGGCGTTCAAGG
>JAPPKI010000277.1 GCA_028820035.1 bacterium
CAATGTGATCGACCATCAGGCGCTGACCCTGCGCTCTCCTCGCGTGGTGCACGACTTGCCCGCCGGGGGACGCCGGCTCGATCAGCAGGCGGATGGCTATGTGGCCACCGTTGTGGCCGGCGAGGTGACCCGCAGCCAGGGCAAGGACACCGGGGCCCGGCCCGGCCGGCTGGTGCGCGGCACCCGGTAGCGCCCGACGCGCCATGGGCATCGACCTAGACCACTATCGGCTCCGATCTGGCAACGGGGACGGCGCCCCGGCCCGGTTGCCCAAGGGCCGCTATTTGGAGGAGGAGTACGCCGAGCTGGAGCGCCAGAGGCTATGGCCGTCCACGTGGCAGCTTGCCTGCTTGACCAGCGATGTGGCCGAGCCCGGCGACTGGTTCGAGTACCGCATCGGAAACCAGAGCTATCTGGTGGTGCGGGGCCACGACGGCGAGCTGCGGGCGTTTTATAACGCCTGCCGCCACCGGGGATTCCAACTGTGCGAGGGCAAGGGCAACGCCGACGAGCTGCGCTGCGGGTTCCACGACTGGTGCTACGGCCTCGACGGCTCGCTGAAGGAGATCGTGTATCGCAAGCACTTCGGCGTGGTGGCCAACGAAAACCTGTCTTTGGCCCCGGTGCGGCTGGGTACCTGGCATCAGATGGTGTACATCAACCCATCCGCCGACGGCCCGGGCCTCGACGAGTTCCTCGACCCCGTGCCGGACACGCTGGCCCCTTTCAACTTGGGGGAGCGGAGCTTGACGGCCTGCTGGACAATCCCGCTGGGCGGCAACTGGAAGACCACGGTGGACGCCTTCAACGAGGCCTACCACCTGGAGGGGCTGCACCCCGGCTTGCGGGGGTTCATGGATGCGCTCAATACCACCTACGAGCTGTGGGACCGGGGCCACTCCATGATGAAGATCCCCCTGGGGATCGGCTCGCCCCGATTCCCCGATGCCGACCAAGAAGAGGTGGCCCGAGCCTTCGTGGACAACTACAGCACCATGCTGGGGCTCCAGCCCGATGACGAAGTGAACCTGGCCGGCCAAAGCGCTCGGGACTGGGCGGTGGGCTTGGTGCGGGACCGAGCGGCGGCCGAGGATGTGGACTTCAGCCACTACACCGACGAGCAGATCCTCGACGACTACCACTATCTGGTGTTTCCCAACGTGGTGCTGAACGTACACAGCGACATGTACACCATCTTCCGGGCTCGCCCTGGCGATCACACCGGACATTCCCACTTCGACTTCTGGCTGTTCCACCGGCTGGGAAACCGAGCAAATTCCGGCTCACCTCCCGAGATGATTCACTTCCCTGAGGGAACGGTCATCGCCGAAGTGGTGAACCAAGACCTGGACGGCATCGGGCGGGTGCAAGCCGGGATGGCCTCAAACGGCATCGACGAGCTGGTTCTGGGCGATTTCGACTGCCGCCTCGTGAACATGCACTCGGAGCTCGACCGGGTGCTTGCCCTTGAATAATCGGGGTTCCCCTAAGAGCAACTCCGTCGAAAACCCCTGGTAGAGCAAGAGGCTCTGGCGGAAGGGGGTCCGCATCGGCAATAATCGGAGGTTTATTCCTTAAGTCAGCGCTGTGGGGCATTTAACCCCCGAAAGCGCCGCAAAATGAGCTTGGGAGGCGCCCCATGTCCGATGTCGTCAGGGCCGCAATCGTGCAAGCCGCGTGGACTGGCGACCAGGAGTCCATGATCGAGCAGCACGAGAAATACGTGGCTGAGGCCGCGGCGGCGGGAACCCAGGTGATGTGTTTCCAAGAGCTCTTCAACGGGCCCTACTTCTGCCAGGTGCAGGAAGCCGACTACTACAGCTACGCCGAGGCCATCCCCGACGGGCCCACCACCAAGCGATTCCAGGAGATCGCCGCCAAGCACGGCATGGTGCTGGTGCTGCCGATGTACGAGGAGGAACAGCCGGGGTTCCTCTACAACACCGCGACGGTGATCGACGCCGATGGCACCTATCTGGGCAAGTACCGCAAGACCCACATCCCCCAGGTGAAGGGCTTCTGGGAGAAGTTCTACTTCCGCCCCGGCAACCTCGGCTATCCGGTGTTTGACACCGCGGTGGGAAGAGTCGGGGTGTACATCTGCTACGACCGCCACTTCCCTGAGGGTTGGCGCGCCCTCGGCCTCAACGGCGCCCAAGTGGTGTTCAACCCCTCGGCCACTAGCCGGGGCCTGTCGGCGTATCTGTGGAAGCTGGAGCAGACGGCGTCGGCCGCGGCCAACATGTATTTCGTGGGGGCCATCAATCGGGTGGGCATCGAGCCGCTGGGCGACAACGACTTCTACGGCACGTCGTATTTCGCCAACCCCCGCGGCCAGTTCGTGGAGGATCCGGCATCTGACCAGGAACAGGAGCTGGTGATCCGCGACCTCGACTTCGCCATGATCGACGAGATCCGAGCCTTGTGGGCCTTCTACCGCGATCGCCGTCCCGACATGTACGGGCCCCTCACCGAGGCCTAAGCCCACCGCCGTGACCACCAACGCCGCTCTGCCCATATGCCACCTGTCGTGACCACCAACGCCGTTCTGCATCAGCGCTACCAGGCGATTCTGCCTTCCTACGTCAAGCCGCTCTACGCCGAGCCCATCAGCATCGAGCGCGGCCAGGGGAGCTATGTGTGGGATGTGGAGGGCAACCGCTACCTCGACTTCTTCGGCGGCGTGCTCACCACGATGGTGG
>JAPPKI010000020.1 GCA_028820035.1 bacterium
TGCAGTCGGTGGCCGATGCCCAAGTGGCGGCAGACCAGGGCGTGGACGGAATCATCTTGTCCAACCACGGCGGCCGCCAGCTCGACGGCGCACCGCCCATCCTGGAGTTGGTGCCCCAAGTAGCCGACGCGGTGGGCGGCGATATCGACGTCATCTGCGACGGCGGCGTGCGCCGGGGCAGCCACGTCGCCATGGCCATGGCCCTCGGTGCCGATGCCGTGATGTTCGGCCGCCCCTACCTCTACGCCCTCGCCGCCGCCGGCGAACCCGGCGTCGGCCACCTCATCGACCAGTTCACCGAAGACCTCACCCGCACCCTCGCCCTCCTCGGCGTCCCCAAAGCCTCCGCCCTCACCCCCGCCTCCGTCCGCCAGCGAGGACATTGGTGGTCGATCAAGGAGCAGCCGCAGGCATGAATGTGAACATGACATCGATGTTCGCCTTCCAGCTACGGCCATCTCGCAAGATCAATCCTGCATTAGCCAGTCTGTTGAGATCCCGACTCAGTGTTCGAGGGCCGGCCTTGGCATAGAGGGCTGCTAGCGCCGGGGTGAGGACTGCCAGGTCCCCCCGGGCCACGGCCTCGTCGAACGGCATGGCAAGGACCAAGGCCCGCTGGCGGTTGCTGGCTTGGCTGGTGGGGAAGCGATCCATCGCCTCATTCACGTAATTGGTCCAAGACACGCTTAGCTGCTGTTCGCGCACGAGGCCGATTTGCTCTCGCAGCCCGTCTACGAGCCCCTGAGCGGCGTAGGCGAGGAAACTCTGCGTTGAGCTTGTCCGGCTGGCGGCTTGCAATTCCCGGTAGTACCGGTCGCGGGTGAGGTTGTAGTGGTTGGACAGCAGGTGTGCAGCCAGCAGGGGCAGCTGCCCTGATCGGGCCAAGAGCATGAATTCCAGCAGTCGGGCTGTGCGCCCGTTGCCGTCTCCAAACGGATGTATCCAGGCAATGTAGATGTGGGCGTAGATCGCTTGGATGATGTTGAGCGCGAAGGAGGTATCAGGGTCGTCAGGGCGGAACATGTCGCTCTCCAGCCATTCGGCCAATCGGCGGGTCAGGTATGGACAGTCCTGGGCAGGTGCCCCGCGGTAGTTGCCCGCCATGACTGAGTGGTCCCTGAATCCACCTGGAATGGCGTCAGGCGCTTGTTCGGTCGTATTGAGAACCTGGAAGTTGTAGTCGCAGATGAGCTCGGAGGTGACCGGCGCGAGCGACCCACTCGTTGCCTGCTCATCGATCTTGGTCAGGGCGTCCAACACGTTGCGCACCTCTCGTTCTTGGTATTCCCGTGATGGAGGTGCGGTGTACTCGCCGCGGTAGATGCCAGCGACCTGCTCCTCATTGAGAGTGTTCCCCTCGATAGCCGTAGTGGCCAGGGCGCCCTTGATCAGCGCGACCTCGTTGAGGTGCTCGACAACCATGGGCTTAAGCGGAGTGCTGGTGATCTGCTCGCAGATCGCCCTAGCCTCACCCAGGAGCATCCATGTTCGCGGTGGCAGATCATTGACATCTGAGGCGCTGAACGCGATCCACGGGTGGGACTCGGTGTAGGCCTCCATCGCCTGCACCGTACTAACGCACCCCTATTTTGTCCACTGAATTGTCTTCAATGTTGTCCCCACTCCTGTCCACCCGCGAGCTGACCTGTCGCTGCCTGATTCAACAAGTGGGCATCCTCGGGTTTTGACTTCGCATCACTTCTCTTTATTGGTCTGGTCTAGTCTGACTAATTCGGATAGGATGGCTTTATGGTGATCAACGTGTACGAGGCCAAGACCCATCTGTCGAAGCTGCTCGATCGGGTAACCGAGGGGGAGGAGCTTGTGTTGGGCAAGGCCGGCAAGCCCATGGCCCGGCTGGTGCCCTACCGGGAGCGCAGGCAGCCTCGAAAGCCGGGTCGCCTGGCAGGAAAGATCTGGATCGCCCCTGACTTTGACGAAACGCCTGAGGACATAATCGCTGCTTTCGAAGGTGATCTCAACGCCGAGGGTTGGGAGTGAATCTCCTGCTTGACACCCACGTACTCCTGTGGTGGTCCGAAGAGCGGAGAATGTCCCCTGAGGCTTTTGCGGCAATCGCTGATCCCGACAACGTCGTGTACGTGAGCGCGGCCAGCATCTGGGAGATTAGCATTAAGCGGACGAGGGGAAAACTGAGGGTTGACGATGCCATCTTCGAGGTGAGCGCTGACGACTTCGAACCGCTCCCCATCACCCATGCCGACGCCCGCCTTGCCGGATCCTTGCCCGATCACCACCGAGACCCGTTCGACCGGATGCTCGTGGCTCAAGCGCTGGCCCACGACCTTGTGCTCGTCACCCGAGACCCAAAGATCCAGCTCTACGAGGCTGAAATCCTCCCCGCCTGATTCCGATGCCCACAGGGGAGGCGCGAAATCACTCCTGGCGGAGGCCGCAGCCATTCCGTGGTCATATTGGAAGGCTGCAAACTTCCCCCACGGCCCCAACCCTGTCCACCCAGAACTCCAAGGTCGCATATCATTGCTCGTGTACGCTCCAGGCAGGCCTCTCGCCGTTGGCGATGCTCCTAGGAGTAGACAACTCAGGGCTGGGCGGCACCAACGGTGCCGCCCACCCCGCGTCTCATAAATGGAAACATAACCGTGTCTAGATACCGTCAACGCCCATTCCCAAGGGAAAAAGGCCA
>JAPPKI010000546.1 GCA_028820035.1 bacterium
TTCAAATGACATCGTGGTGAAATCCCCAATGGCGGGCGAATTGCAGGCCGATGGCATCGTTGTCGCGGGAGAAGGTAACGCCTTTGAGGGTGCAATCGTGTTCGAAATAAGAGACCAGGACGGCCTATTGGGGCGGGCCTTGGCCCAAGGGGGAGCATTGGGTGAGAACATCTCATTCGAAATCTCCCTGCCCTTCGAACGCCCTGCATCTGGCAACTGGGCAACATTGACTGGATTTGCTCTCTCCCCTATCGACGGCGGCCCACTTTCCGCACTAACCATGCTCCCCTTGAGACTGGTGGACGAGTTGTAGTTATCGGTCGGGGCTGGACACGCCGCACCGCGGTCAACTCGACGCTCTTCGACACCCACCTCCGCCCAAGAGCCGGATGACGGGTACTCCAAAGGCTCCACAGCCTCTAATCCCACAGGCGATTACGATGTTGCGCTGCAAACGCTCGACCGATTCTGCGACCTCCACTAAACCGACCGGCTGTACGAGTTCCGCGAGATCGTCATCGCCCTCATCGAATGGCCCGTCCAGATCTTCAACTGGCACAACGCCGCACATCCCACGATTCCTCGCGGGGCCAACAATCCCGTTGGGGGAATAGTGGCATCCTTGGTTATGGTGGGCGGGGAAGCGAACCCGCACGGCCTGAGACCCGTCTGGGAGTATGGGCCAACGAGCAGCAGGGAGAGGCGGACGTGGCGACGACGAAGATGGTCTACTGGCAAGACGGGGAATGGTGGCTCGGATACCTGGAGGAGTTCCCCGACTATCGGACGCAGGGTGAGACGTTGGACGATCTCAAGCAGCATCTGCGCGACCTCTACGCCGACCTGACTAGCGGCGAGCTTCCGGGGGTACGCCGAGTCGCCGACCTCACGCTGGCATAATCGCCGTGCTCAGATAATCAGGCCTCCTCCGCCCGTACCTGGATGGTGTGCCAGCCGGTGGCGCCGTCGGGGGCCGGGTCGCTGATCTCGGGGGTCTGGGTGGTGCCGGTGCCGTCGGTGGCCCGTACCCGAACTTGGTGCCGGCCGGGGGTGGCGTTCCACGTCACCATCCACTGCCGCCAGGAGTTGATGGTGGTCTCCCGGCTGAGCTCAGCCTCCACCCAGGGCTCTTCGTCCACCTGAACTTCCACCTTTTCGATGGCCCGACTGGGCGCCCAGGCCACTCCGGCAATCGCCGTGGGGCCAGGGTCGATAACAGAGCCCACCCGCGGCACGTCGATGCGGGACTGGGTCTTGATCGGCCCCTCTTTCGACCAACCGCGGGGAATCCAGTAGCCGTTGAAGGCCTCCCAGGTGGTGAGCTCGATGTCCGACAGCCACTTGGTGGCCGACACGTAGCCGTAGAGCCCGGCCACCACCAGACGAGCGGGGAAGCCGTGGGAGATGGGCAGCGGCTCGCCGTTCATCTGCACGGCCACCATGGCCACCCTGCCGTCGAGCGCCACCTCGGTGGGAAAGCCCGCGGTCCACCGATCTATGGAGCGGCCCACGATCTGCGTGGCCCCCGGCTGCACCCCGGCCTCGTCCAGCACTCTGGCGAGGGGAACACCAACCCATTCGGCATTGCCCACTAGCCGACCGCCTACAGAGTTGGACACACACGACAGGGTCACTTGCTCTCGAACCAGGCCCAGGTCTAGCAGTTCGTCGAAGCTGATCTCCACCTCTCGGTCCACCATGCCGTGGATCTGAAGCGACCAGTCGGCGGGGTCCACCTGAGGATACGAGAGGGCGGTGTCGATCAGATAGAAGTCCTCGTTGGGAGTGATGAGCGGGGCGATCCCGGCGATGTGGTCGAAGTTGGGCTCCCTTACTGGTTCGGCTGTGACTGAAGGGGTGGGCTCGCCCGTTGCCTCCGCGGTGGGCTCGGCCGTGGGATCAGCGCCCGCGGCGGGTGTGGCTTCAGGGGTTGAACCTGGGGAGGAGTCGACCATGGCATCATCGTCCCCAGCCTGCGCAGTGGGAACCGGTGTGGGTCGGGAAGTCGGTGTCGCGATAGTGCGTCCTTGGAGGGCCTCGGCAACCCCCTCGCGAGCTCCTTCCACAGTGTCGCGCCGCCGCAGCCATCGCCCGAGCAGGCCACCGGCCAGCGAAGCCCCAGCCATGATGCCCACCGCTCCCACGAAGCGGCGCCGGTCGTTGAAGCGGCCCCGGCCCACCATAGGCACCCGCTGCTCTTCCGCAGGTTCGTCGGATTCGCCCGATGGAATTGCAGCCCGCGCAAGCACATACAGACTCAAGAACACCGCGATCCCGAAGGCCCCCGACACCAGGCCCGACATCCATCCCAAACCATCGCTGGACAGGGGGTTGCGAGCCGCAGCCCACCCGCCAACAACGGCGAAAACCACGAGACCAGCGGGCATCACCCACCAGCGCTTCCGGGAGGGCCAGCCCAACACCGCGCCGAGCAGAATCGACACGATGACGATGCCCCACACCAACGCCGGCTTCTGGGCGCTGCCAAGGGTGTCGATGGACCAGCGGGCAATGAAGCCGGGGGTGATGTCCACGATCTCTTCAGCCACCGAGACCACCAGCGACGGGATCTTGCGGCTCAATCCCGACAGGATCTCGCTCAAGCCCAAGGCTCCGCCGGCAGCCACGATGCCAACGGCAATTGCGCTAAAGGGTGAGATGA
>JAPPKI010000425.1 GCA_028820035.1 bacterium
CCGTGGCCCGAGCGGCCCGTGAGCGCAGCGAACAAGAGCGGGAGACACCACGCCCCGACGCGACGGGTTCGCACCTACCCGCGCACGTTCTAGGCGAGCTGTCTGGGTCGAGACAGGCGGGCCGTAAGCCAGGCACCGGCCGCCGCAGCCACCAGCATCAGGGCGGCGATGCCCGAGTAGTGGCTCAGCGACTGGAAGCCGAGCAGCTCGACCAGGGCGCCGGATGACATCCCGCCCACCGCACCGCCGGTGATCATGACGAAGTCGGCGCCACCCTGAACCTCCACCCTCTGGTGGACGGGGAACGCGTTCGTCAGCAGCGTGCTGCCGGCGATCAGCCCGCAACTCCAGCCGATGCCGATGAGCGTGAGGCCGCTGAAGAGACCGGCGCTGTGCTCGGGGTCGGTGTGTCCGGCCAGCTCCGCGCCCACGAACAGGATCAGCCCGCCCAGGGTGACCACCGTGTGCGTCCCCAGCCGGTCTACGAGCCACCCCACAATGGGTGAGAAGGCGTACATCCCTACGATGTGGAGCGAGATCACCTGGCCGATCACCGCGAGGTCTTGATCCCCGCTGGTCATGTGCAGCGGGGTGGCCGTCATGATGCCCACCATCACCAGCTGCCCCACCAGCATGGCCAGCAGGGCGAGCCGGGCCGCAGGCACGGCCGCGATCCGGCGGATCACGGTGACCGGCGACGCGGGGCGGGGAGCCTCCGACCCGATCGTGCCGACCACCTCGAGCGGGTCGGGGCGCAGCCATGTGTGGGTGATGGTGAGCCCAGTCAGGAACATGGCGGTGCTGAGTACATAGGGGCCGGCCAGCTCAGGAAGGCCGACGAACCCGGCAAAGTCGGCAACCGGTCCCAGGGCGATCGCCGGCCCGGTGGCGGCGCCGAAGGTGGAGGCCCACACCAGCAGTCCGATGGCGCGGGCCAGGCGATCCTCGGGAGCGTTGTCGGCCACCGCATACCTGGCGGCCAGGTTGGTTGCCTGGCCCGCACCGACTCCGATCATGCCCAGCACCACCAGCGGGTACAGGCTGAAGACGGCCGACAACACGGCGGTCATCGCTCCGGCGGCGCCGATCCACCATCCGGCGACCAGGCCCCGCCGGCGGCCCAGGCGGGCCATGCGGCGAGACAGCGGAACGGCGGCAGCCATGCTTCCGATCGACATCGAGCCCGCAGCCAGGGTGGCCAGCGTCGCGCTGCCGGTTATCTCCTCGGCGAGCACCGCCGAGGCCGCGAACGCCGACCCCATGGCCATCGTCGTGGGAATCACCGAACTCATCGTCACCGCGATCGTGCGGCGCTGGACCGCGGCGCGCTCGTAGGTCTGTGCCGGTACCTCAGCGGTCATGGCTGGCGAATGTCATGTTGAGGGCTCTGTGGGATGCAGGCCACCGGCCGACGCTATACCCAACCGGGGCGATCGGATAACTTGCCGATGGCATGGAAGTCGGATTCATCGGGCTGGGGAACATCGGCGGTCCCTGCGCCAAGCACCTCCTCGACGCCGGCCATCGTGTGACCGTGTTCGACGTCCGCGAGGACGCCGTCGAGCGGTTCGCCCGACTCGGTGCCCGAACGGCACGATCGCCGGCCGGGGTGGCTGAGGAGGCCGGCGGCGTGTTCCTGTCGCTGCCGACGCCGGCGGCCGCGCATGAGGTGGTGGCCAGTGAGGGAGGGCTGCTCGATTCGGCCCGGCCGGGTCTGGTGGTCGTGGACCTCTCCACCAACTCGGTGGGCACGGCCCGCACCCTGTTCGAGCAGTGCCGCCAGGCCGAGGTCCATTACCTCGACTGCCCGGTGTCCGGTGGAGCGTGGGCCGCCGAACGCGGCGACCTCGCTCTGATGCCCTCGGGTGACGAGTCCGCCTTCGACCGGGTGCGCGACGTGCTGGTGTGTTTCGGCAAGAACGACACGCAGTGGCTGGGACCGTCGGGAACCGGCACGCTCATGAAGCTCATCAACAACCAGGTCTTCCTGGTGGCTACGCAGGTCTTCGGTGAGGGATACCTGATGGCGGCCAAGGCGGGGCTGGACGTGTCCGGATTCCTTGCGACGTTGAGGAGCAGCTCAGCGGGCATGTACATGCCGCTGGCCGACATGATCGTCAAGCGCCAGTGGGAGTCGTCCAGCTACGACCTCTCCCTGGCGGAGAAGGATCTGCGGCTGGCTCTGGAGTCCGCGGCCGAGATTGGAACACCGATGCCGCTCACCGAAGCGGCCCACGGGGTGCTGGCCCGTTCGGTGGAGGCGGGCCTGGGCGGCAAGTTCTTCATCGGCGCCATGGAGACCCTCGAGGCCGACGCCGGCTTCACGGCCCCGGTCCCGCCGGCCATGGAAGCCCAATGACCGTCCGGCTCCGGATCCCGGACCTGAGCAGCTACGAGACGTTCGTCGACGGCTTCCCCCACGACGCCTTCGTGCAGTTGCGCGAGCACGCGCCGGTGTGGTGGCACGAGCCGACCCGTCGCACTCCCGACGGTGAGGGGTTCTGGTGCGTGAGCAGCCACGAGCTGGTCGTCGAGGTGTTCCGCAGCCCCCGGACCTACTCGTCGCACACCGGCGGCGACCGGCCCTACGGGGGCACCATGATCAACGACATGGAGATGAGCGGGAAGCTCCTCAACATGATGGACG
>JAPPKI010000151.1 GCA_028820035.1 bacterium
CATGGGACATAAAACTTGCATTTGCTGGTATGTATATTGTTCATTAGCTGGTACGGTAATTGTGTGCCCTATATGCCGCGGCTGATGGAAAAGCGGTTGGCCAGAGCGCTGGCCACCTCGCCAGCTGTGTTGTTGCAGGGAGCGCGGTATGTGGGCAAGACAACCCTGGCTCAGAGGTTCGCCACGTCCGATCTTGATCTTTCCAACGAGATGGACGCGGACTCCTTGGAGCTGGATCCCTTGGGTTGGCTCCGTGAGTCGGCAAAGCCAGTGCTGGTTGACGAGTGGCAGATGCGCCCGCAGACCCTCTGGACGATCAAGAACTTGGTGGACAAGGAGAAGGCATCAGGATTCATCATCGCGGGCTCAGCCGGATACTCAGCGCCGAGCGGTTTCAAGCAGTTCCCCTTGACCGGGCGCTGCGACATCCTCCGGTTGCGGCCCATGTCGCACGCCGAACGGCTGGGGGTTACCCCCAGACCGCTTGCAGACACCCTCCTTAACTGCTCAGGGGAATGGGGCAACCCCGAGTCCATGGAACACAGGGACTACATGAATGTCGCCCTCCGCTCTGGCTACCCCAGCCATGCGGGCCTTGACGAACATGAGGCTGGTCTTGCCCTGCGTCGCATCTCCAGAGACATCATCGAAACCGACATCGTCCGGTATCAGACGAGGAGGGATTCGGCGGGCACGCGTAGCGGATTGGCTCGGTTCATTGCCGCCTATGCCGGGCACAGCGGACGCATAGTCGATCTGCTGAGCATCGCGAAGGCCGCAGGCCTCAACTACAAGACTGCGTCCAAATATCGCGACATGTACGACAACTCGTTCCTGCTTGATGAATTACCCATCTGGAGGCCGACCGCAGACTCGCAGGGGTTTCGCCATCCGAAGCGGTTGCTCAGCGATCCTGGCCTCATGGCCCCGCTCATTGGGGTAAGCAGACAGCAGCTGCTGGCTTCGCCGCAACTGCTCGGAGGGCTCGTTGAAACATTCGTTCACGCCCAGCTGTGCGCTCAGCAGGCAGTGGCCGAGGAGCGATACGAGATCGAGTGCTACGACCTGCGGCGGTCCAGCCGCGCTAGTAGCGCCACAAGGGAATACCCGCTCGGGGAGATCGATTTCGTGTTGAAGTCCACTAGCCGGTCAGCCATCGCGGTTGTCGAGGTGAAGGCGAGGAACCGGGTGAAGAGAGAAGACGCCGACCGGATCATCGCTCTGCGCGATGCCATGGATTCCGACAGTCATGCACACTGCGAGTTCACCTCGGGTGTTGTGCTCTGCTGTGGCGACATCCAGCCCGTACTCATCAGCGACAGAATCTGGGCAGCACCGATGTCAGCCCTTTGGGCACCGTAATTTGGACTGAGGTTCCCCCTTCCAAGGAGACATCGTGAGCTCCGCCGGTGGTTGTAGCCGGTCGTGGGTCCAAGGCAGCGCACTGCCTTGTTGCAAGCAGCGGCAGTCCGAATCTCTCCATTCCACTTGTTGCAAGCAGCGGCAGTCCGAATCTCTCCATTCCAGATGCCTGCCGCATCTCCATGGGGATGCTGGTGGCCCTTGCCGCCCAATATGTTCACACCCGTCGCCTGCGCCGCCGCCGCTGACTCGATTGGGGAGTCCGAGGCCGACGACACTGCCAGCCGGGACGTACTACGGTTACGGAGCGTTGGCTGGCGGGAGGAGTCCTATGGCACAGGTGGGCGATGACATCATCGTCCTGGACGGCGTCTACAAGATTTTCGGTCCTCAGCCCGGCGGCCGAGCTTTTGAACTGGCCAGCTCAGGGATGGGCAAAGACGAAGTTCAGGCCGAGACCGGTCATGTGGTCGGCCTCGACAACGTGTCTTTCTCGGTGCCCAGGGGCGAGATTTTCGTGGTGATGGGCTTGTCCGGATCGGGCAAGTCCACCGCCATTCGCACCGTCAACAAGCTTCACGACATCACGGCGGGCACCGTCACAGTCGAGGGCATCGACGTGCAGTCTCTCGAAGGTTCAGAGCTTCAGGCCTTCCGCAGGACCCAGATGGGGATGGTTTTCCAGCACTTTGCGCTCTTTCCGCACCGCAATGTCATAGACAACGTGAGCTATGGCCTCAAGGTCCAGGGCGTGGACAAGGCCGCCCGCAACGAATCGGCGATGCGGGCCTTGGCGCTGGTTGGCCTCGACGCCTATTCGCAGAACAGGCCGGCCGAGCTCTCCGGCGGTATGCAGCAGAGGGTCGGCCTGGCCCGCGCGTTGGCGTCTGATCCCGAGATTCTGCTGATGGATGAGGCCTTCAGCGCTCTCGACCCGCTTATCCGTCGTCAGATGCAGGACGAGCTGCTGGAGATCCAGAACGAGCTTCACAAGACCATCTTGTTCATCACCCACGACCTCAATGAGGCGCTGCGCATCGGTGACCGGGTCTGCATCATGAAGGACGGTGCCGTCGTGCAGATCGGCACGCCCGAGGAGATCCTCACTGAGCCGGCCACCGGGTATGTGGCTGAGTTTGTGCAGGATGTCGACCAAGGCCGCGTCATCCAGGTACACGAGGTCATGCAAGTGCCGGCACCCGTTGCCGCCAGCGCCACCATCGCCGAAGCCCTCAGTGCTATGGGTGACCGCATCGGCGCGTTCGTGTTGGATGCCGCAGGTG
>JAPPKI010000002.1 GCA_028820035.1 bacterium
GGATCGTCGTGGACTACCGGGGAATGCGCGACCTCGTGCTGTTGGCGGTGATCGACAACGCCACCGGCGCTGATCTGCCCCTTGAACGCTTCGATTGGCCCGGCCCTCAAGCCGCCGAGATCAGGTTCGAGACCCTGGCCAATCTTGCCGCGCATATGGGACGTCCGCGTCCTGGCGACGATATCGAAGAGGGATTCGTGATCCGTTTCGACACCGGCCCCGCCGAGCCACATCCTCGGATCAAGATGAAGTGGGCCGACTACCTGGAGCTCCACAAGATCGTTACCGGGTTGACAGGGACTGCCGTATGGCGGGTTGCCGCGGTTCGCGCCATGGTCGAACGAGGAATGCCGGCCAAGCGGATCGCTGCACGGCTGCACCTGGATCCGTCTGTTGTCGAGGGAATGCAGCGGCAGCCCGATGCGGTAAAGGCGCTGTTCGAAGTCGTCCCCGATGAATTCCACGGGTGGATCAAAGGGACACTGGCCCAGTTCGAGAAGGAGGCTGCGGCACGTATCGGACTGTGCGAATCGCTTGTGGCCTGCGCTGAGTCCGAATCCGACGGCACTGACCGCGGGTTCGCGGCAGCCGCCCAGCGGCTGGCCGCTGACAATGGAGTGCATCCTGGAATCCTGTTTGCGTTGCGCAGGGGGAAGCCTGAGGCGTACGCATCCATCTGGTGGGACCTCAAGCCTGATGCCGATTCAGGCTCTCCTGTCGTCGGCTGGGAGACCCATCCGCCAGTTGCCGGCTGACCACGCCACCAGTGTGGTAGTCGGCACGGGCAATATGAGGTGGGCGGTGACCGCTGCTACGGTCATCGTCCGTGGCGGTCGCCAAACAGCATGTCCTTGAAAAGTGCTTTAATTCCGGGGTCCGATTGCCCTACGAGCTTCGGCTGCATGACTTCACATCGGCAATGCAGGACGTTTACGACTTTTTCTTTGACGTAAATTCACATTTGACCGACAAAGGCCTGGGACGCCTGGAGGACACTCTGCGGAAGGCCAATCTGTCCGGAACGCTTTCTGACATGGTCGCAGCAAGTCTGGCCAAGCACTCCAGAGTCCTTACCCAGAATCGCTATCACAACGGGCACCCTGACCTAATTGTGAAAGGTAGATTCGCCAACGACTCAGTGAAGGCTGGGGATGAGGGCGTCGAAATCAAGACAACCGTGAAGAAGGGTGGGGCTGTTGACACCCACGGAGCGCGAGAACAGTGGCTCTGCGTCTTTGTCTACGAATTCGACAATGAGACGGAGCCGGCCATTGATCGCCGACCGCTGAAGTTCATCGAGGTGTACCTGTCGCACGTGCAGATTGGCGACTTCAGAAAGAATGACCGTGGCGAACTTGGCACTCGCACGGCAACTCTCCACAAAGAGGGCATTCAGAAATTGCGTCGCAGCTGGGTTTATCTCGATTTGGGGCCAGTGGACGACACCGAGTCAGAACAAGGTTCGTAGTCCTTCAACAAAAAGATGGCAGCCTTGGCCAACTGCAAATACTCAGGATCAGACTCCACCCCAGCGCTCGCGTAGCCGAGGTGTTCGGCCGCGGCGATTGTAGAACCCGATCCTGCGAATGGATCGAGAACGACTCCCTCACCCATCGGCAAGATTGCCCGTACCACTTGGCGCAGAAAGGCTTGAGGCTTAAGGCTCGGGTGCGGGGCTAGTTGCCTTTCGTCGGGCCGGGTCGGAGCTGATGTGATCACATCGCCGAACGGTCGATCTTGCGAGACGCGCCGCAGTCCCCCTGTGCCCCACCTGCGCAAATTGTCCTGCACTCGCCCTTCAAGCGGCTTGCGGAACAGCAGCCACGGTTCCCACTTAGACCTAGGCATGACAGTCACGTCAGGAAACTCTTCGTGGGCGTTTTTCGGCCGGTCGCCGCCCCGCATCGTCATCACAAGCCTGACGACCTCTCCCCGCCTCTCGAAACCCGAGTGGCACACCGCAACTGCCACCCGATGCGAAAGGAGGGGATTCGACGCGACAAGCACATGGGCTCCAGGTACCAGCACACGAAGTAGGGCGTCAGCCCAAGTCGAGAAGAAGCGATCCAAGGCATCTAGATCCGAGGGCGTCAGCGTGGTGAACCTGGGCACTGGGGAACGCTGATGGCCGTCAAAGGCAGGCGGGAGGCGCCACACGCCTCCTCGACCACGGCGGAGTTTTCGCTGCTGCTCTGGCTGATATTCCACAAGGCCGTAGGGGGGGTCGGTGACCACCCCATGAATCGAATTCGCGGGTTGGTCAGCCAGCCAGTCCAAGCAGTCGCCGTGAAACAACGACGCTCGCCCGACCTGATAGGCGGGGGTCCATACTGGACTGAATGCTGCTTCAGCCGAGCTGGTAGACGCCACGCTGCACTCTCCTGAACTGCTTGGCTGGCCCTGTGTTGAGGTTGAGGTAGCTGCGAACGGATGACCCTGCGACTCTGGTACCAAGTCGATCTTCAACTGCGGCATGGATTTCCCTCACGCTCATTGGACCTCCAGCGCTGGCTAGCGCATCACCAACGGCGTCACGCACTTGGCCAGGCCTCAGGCGATTCTGTTTAGAGGGGGAAGCTACGACCACGGAACTACCGTAGACGTCTAGACGTCAAAAGTGGTGGATCACGCGAGCACGAAACC
>JAPPKI010000544.1 GCA_028820035.1 bacterium
GCTCGACCACGACTGGCACCATGTAGTTCTGAGGTTTCATGTGGTTTGGCTCTCGATGGTGTTGGGGGGAAGGTCAGACTCGTTGTCGGGGTTCAGGCTAGACCGCTGAATGGGGTTTCCGTCGGGATCTTTTATCTCAACCCGCTCCAACACCCATTCCCGGGTCTTGCGCATCTTTGCGTCCAATCGTACCCCCTTGAGACTGCCTTCATCGGCAGCAAATACCGATGACTTGAGGTCGTCCACGGTCTGGCCCACCTGCGCAGCCAGCATGGCCAGCTCGAAATCCACGTCCTCATCAGTGGCTTCAATGGACTCCGCGGCGGCCACCGCCCGCAGAGCCAGATCGGTTTTTGCCTCCTGAAGGGCGGGTTCGCGCAGCGCTTCGGCCATCTCCTCAGCGGTTTGGCCAATGGCCTCCAAATAGGCGTCCATCTCAATTCCCTGGCTGCCCAGGCGCATTTGGAGGGTCCGCAGGCGATGCTGGACTTCTGAGTCCACTAGTGCGTCGGGGATGTCGTCGGTCACCAGTTCGGCGAGCTGTTCTCCCACCTGGGTGCCCAAGGAAGCCAAGGCGTTGGCCCGCTTGGCCCGGGCGATGTTGTCGCTGACGTCGGTCCGCAGTTCTTCAGCGGTGTCAAACTCCGAGGCCTCCTGGGCGAATTCGTCGTCGAAGTCGGGCAGAACCGTTTCCTGCACCTCTTTGACCAGGATGCGGAACCGCAACAGCCCGTCTTCGTCGGGGTCGGGATGCTGGGCGTTGAACTCCAAGATTTCGCCCGCTTTGGAACCTCGGAGCTCTTCGTCGATCTCCGGCACCACGGCACCTTGGCCCACCTCGTAGGCGTAGTCGTCCACGGTGAGGCCCTCGACTTCCTCGCCGTTGTAGGTCCCGTAGATGTCCATGGTCACGGTATCGCCGTCGATTGCCGGGCGGGTGACCGGGCCCAGCTCCCCGAACTGCTTGCGGAGCTGGTCCACCTGCTGGTCGATTTCCTCGTCGGTGGGTACCGGGCTGGGCACCTCGGCTTTGAGCTGGTCGTATCCGGTGATGGTGATCAGGGGGCGAACCTCCACCACGGCGTCGAAGCTGACCGGACCCTCTTCGGCCCCGCCAGTAATGTCGATCTCCGGCGGGGAAATCACGTCTACGTCGTGGTCGTTCACCGCCTGGGCGTAATACTCGGGAACGGCGTCGCTGAGGGCCTCTCCCCGAGCCGCCTGAGGGCCCAGCCGGGCCTCCAACACCCGACGGGGGGCTTTGCCGGGGCGGAACCCGGGCAGGCGCACTTGGCGGGCGAGTTTGCGGAAGGCCTCGTCTAGCTTCTGCTCGAATTCCTCGGCATCGATGTCTACCGACACCTTGACTCGGTTGTCGTCCAAGACCTCGACTGTGCTCCTCACAGGAGTGGCAGTTTACCGGCGACCCCCCAATTCCTCGTGTCGTAGCCGGTTGCCAGAACGGGTAGATATCATGAACGACCAGCCCTGCGGGTGTAGTTCAGTGGTAGAACCCCAGCCTTCCAAGCTGATGACGCGAGTTCGATTCTCGTCACCCGCTCTCTTCGAAGTCCCACCTCACCCGGGCCACCTCTACGACCTTCTCTGCTACCCAGGCCGACCCCGTGCGGTTGATGTGGACTCCGTCCTCTTGCCGCACCCGAACCGGGTCGCCTCCCCATGGCGGAGGGAGGCTCTCCTGATAGGGGCCGTCGCCGCCGAACAGGTCCCAGACGTCCACCATGGTCACATTGGGGCGGACCAGGGTCACCGGCCATGAGATCTCGTTAATCAGTGGATTTCCGATGCTGAACGGCTCGGTCCGGGCCGGGGGCAGGCCAACCCACACCACATGGCGGTGGGAGGCAACAAGGGTGTCGAAAGTGATGTGCATACGCCAGGCCCACTCAGACCCCCAAGCGTCGGACCCCGGAATCAACACCATCCCATCGGCTGACTGCATTGCTTGCCAGTCGTTTCCTCCCATGATCAGCACAACCAGCTCGGGGTCGTGTTCGGCCACGATTTCGAGGAACTCGGCTGGCCAATTGAAGAAATCGGGCCGGGCCAATCCCGTGCCGTTGCGGGAGTCCACGGTCACATCGAGCATCCCGCCTTCAACTGCGCCGGCCAATGCGTGGCCGGGGTAGAAGGCCTGGCTATCGCCGGCCACATACACCCGCAATGGATCTTCGGGGGTGACGGCGCGGATCTTTGGAGGCAACAGCAGCTCGGGGTTGGCAGAGGGAAGAGGTGGCAGGGGCTCACCCGCATCGTCGAAGCCGAGCTGAAGATCGGGGGATGCTCCGGTCAGCTCGGACTCTCCGTTCGGGATGTCGCCACTCGTGGGCGTCGGGCTCCCGTCTGGGTCTGAGCTGACAACCGGAGTCGGATCCCCGTCCGGAGCGGGACCTCCAGCTAGAGCCGGCGTCCCAGACTGGTCCGAGGGGCTGGCGTCTTTCTCTGCTTCGGGAATCGAGGACTGGTCGTTCTGTGTCGGCGATTCCGTTTGTGCCGGGGCGCTGGTAGCCGCGGGAGCCTCGGTGGCCGCTGGAGGCGCAAGGGTGGCCGTGGGAGCCGCAACCAATGACGGCTCCCGCTCCCGAGCCAAGTTGGCGGCCACCGCCTGGATGC
>JAPPKI010000204.1 GCA_028820035.1 bacterium
CGCCACGCTGGGGGCACCATGTCGCTCTACCAGCTGGCCATCGCGCAACAGGGCCAAAACCACCAGGTAGTGGAGGCTGCCGACCGGGGCATGAACTACCTGTTGGAGCGAGCGGTGGACACCGACAATGGGGGTATGGGGCCAGCGCTATCGCCCCGAGGGCCGGTGAAGACGGGGACGGCATCGCTGACGCTGGTCTCGCTGGCCCATCGGCGCATCCTCACCGGCGACTCGCGCTACGACGGCGAGATGCGGGCGCTGGGCCGGTTCCTGATGGGCCAGCAGCTGCCCGACGGGGGGATGCTCAACTTCTGGGATCCCAAGACGGGCGCACCGGTGCCCGGAGAGCGGTCCCGGTTCGCCACCGGGGAGGCCGCCTGGGGCCTGGCCCTGATGCACGAGGCCTTCCCCGGCGAGGGCTGGGACGCCCCGGTGTGGGCCATCTTGGACTACCTGTCCACCGAGCGCGACGAGCTGGAAGAGCTGTGGCCCCCGCCGTGGCCCGATCAGTGGGCGGCCTACACCCTGGGCGAGACGGCCGAGTGGGGCTTGGAAGACCACCATCTGGCCTACGCCGAGCGCTTGGCCGGGCGGTTCGGGCAGATGATCCGCTGGGACGCCCAGCGGGAGGGCGTGGCCAAGATCTCCCATCTGCCCATGCCACGCGGCGGCGGCTACGGGACCATTCTGGAGGGGCTGGGCGCCCTGGAGTGGCTCTGGCTCAACGAGCCCCGCCTCGCCGACGCTCCGTTGCGAGATCGGCTGGAGTGCGGCGCGGCCCGCTTGGCCGAAGCCCAGGCCGAAGACGGCGCTTGGTACTACGACGACCAAACCAGGGTGGACGACCAGCAGCACGCAATCTCCGGCCTGCTGCTAGCCGATGTCAGTTTCAACCTCGGAGGAAACAAGCCATGAAAGCGAGACAACCATGAGCGGGCTCGGATTGTCGTCAACCGATTCGATTGAAGAAGCCATTGACACGAAAGGGCAGTTGGCATGAGCGGACTCGGACCGGTGATGTTGATGGTGCTGGCCGCGGCCAACCCGGCAGCGGGCGCGCTGAGCGTGGCCTGGCGCCCCTCCAACCGGGATCAGTGGCGTCCCCGGGTGATGCTGGCCGTGGCCGCCGCGGTGGGCGCACTGTGGGTGATCGCCGCGCTGGCCGAACCCATCCTCGACGGCCTGTCGGTAACAACGGGCACCTGGCGTCTGGCCACGGCGGTGCCCTTCGCCGTTGCCGGACTCCGGTGGATGGTGTGGCCCGCCCGCCCCGTCCACGACGAACCCAGAGCCGGAACCCAAGTGGCCCTCATCGCCCTCACCGTGCTGTTCACCCCCCAGCTCGTCGCCGTGGTTCTGGCTACCGCCGCCCATGACGGCGCCCTGCGCACCATGGCCGGCGTGGTCCTGGCCGCGCTAGCCACCGCCGCCCTGCTGTGGTTCCGAGCCGTCCCCACCCCCCTGCTCTCGGCCACAGCCCGCCTCCTCGGCGGCATAGCCATCGTCCTCGCCATCGCCCTAGGAGTCGACGGCACCCAGACCATCTGACCGGCTACTTCACTGATGGCCCCAGCGCGAGGCGACCAGTCGGTCCCTTTCTTGAGGGTCGCTTACAGCCAGGGTTGAAGTTGGGGTTCTGAGCCAGAAGGTCTCCTCTTCACCCTTCCGCCCAAAGACCGGAAATGACGACAACCGGTGTGCCAGCCAGGCGATTGAATTTGATTTGCCCGACCCTGCC
The DNA here is from genome assembly GCA_028820035.1 of bacterium. Classification (GTDB taxonomy): domain Bacteria; phylum Actinomycetota; class Acidimicrobiia; order Acidimicrobiales; family Bin134; genus Poriferisocius. Next base: position 1,739 of record JAPPKI010000204.1, read on the forward strand.
GAATGCTGCACTAGGTAGCTGTGGTCCGCACCGCGGTCCTTGGCGTCAGCCTCTAGGCGCCCCAGGGTCAAGCGAAGCCCGGAGAGTTCTCCGAACACGGCCTACATAGGCGGGAGTAGTGCCAACTCGAGCGGCAATGGCAACGTGAGTGGCATCGGGGTCGGCGTTGCTGGCGGCAATGATGCGCTCCTTGACGGTGGAGGTCGTCTCGGGCGATGGAGCGCCCCCAGACATGGGATCCCGCTCAAGGGCTTGCCGGCGGAGCCAATCGCGCATGGTCGTATGCACGAAGCGCAACCGGCCACGCGAAGGGCGGTGGATCACGCCAGCCTCGAGAAGGCGCTGGAAATAGACGCTCAGATAGTTCGACGTCTTACCCATGGCCCGTGAGACATCACAGATTTGGACCTCTGGCGTGTCGAAGGCGCTCATGGCCTCAAGGACCATCCGATCAGTGTCGGAGAGATCACGTACGACCGGGGTGAAGACTTGGGCTTCCATGTCGGTAGTTGCGGCACCAATCGCCGCTCGAACATCGCCCGATGTGATGCCGTCGTTGGGATCGGCGCAATGTTCCCAGGAGTAGTAGCCAACAAGCTGCACCATGAACGGATAGCCGGACGTGGCCGCAGCAGCGGTGGCCAAGGCTTCATCGTCAATTGCGCCACCGGCCGCATGGATGGGCGCCCGCAACGCTTCGGCCGACTCCTCAGGGCTAAGAGGATCCAATTGCGTTCGGGCAATGCGCTGGAAAAAGGTCATGCCGGGGTCAACGAGTGCCGTCTCCTCCATCGAGGGCAGACCGGCACCCACGAACATGACCGGCTTCCCGTCGATCTTGGCGACGTCCTGGAGGACGTGGGCGAAGTCGCGCAGGGCGGCGATGTTGGCGTTG
>JAPPKI010000095.1:0-2021 GCA_028820035.1 bacterium
CGGCGATTCCTCAAGATCACTGGCAATCGGGGCAAGATCAGACTGTTGTGGACGGAAACGGTGGAATCACTGGCCCTCATTAACATGACCCCCCGATTGGACGAGACCTATGCCGAGTTTGCCCGTCGGGCCATTGAGCAAGTCCCGCTTCACAGCCCTGACCTGCGGCAATTGGGCGAACTTGCCGCAGCCGCAACGTTCGCCCCCTCAGAGCCCAGCGATCGAAATCAGTGGCTGGCCCGGACGTGGTCGCTGTCGGTGCGGGCCGAGGTGAACTTCCGGGTGAGCCGGGGGCAGAAGCTGGCCGCGGCCTTCAACCCTCAGCCGCTCTTCGGCTCGCGATGGCGAGGACGGCGCGGCCCCAGCTGGACCATTGGACCCTGATTGGTGGGCCCCTGATTTCTGGGGCCTGATTTCTGGGGCCTGATTTCTGGGGCCTGATTGCTGGGGCCTGATTGCTGAGGCCTGATTGCTGAGGCTTGTTTACCGGCAGTCTGTCCGAGCTAGTCGCGCTCGGATTGCTCCGCGCCACCGCGACGCAGTCGATTGAGTATTCGACGGCCCGGTGAGCGCAAGTAGTTGCTCACGTCGCCACGGTTGATGCTGTCACTGATCTGTTGCAGCCCGAACCGCCCAAGCTGGCGCAGGTTGCTCCACCCCCACAGCGATGCCGCCAACATGACCAAGAAGCCAAGGAAAGACAGCCAGTACGAGGTGGAGAGGGTCATGATCATGAACACCAGCCCCGCAATGCAGCCCAGCACCGCCAGTCGGAGATTGCGGGCCGGGTGGGTGAACACCGTGGTCCGGCCGACTTCGCGGGCCAGTGCGGGGTCGGTTTCATAGAGCCGTTCCTCTATTTCACTGAGGATGCGTTGCTCGTCCTCGGAAAGTGGCACTTGCTAAGTGTCTCACAGGCCGACCCTTGAGACAATGCCAGCTATCTGCGCCAAAGGGGTTGTCGGACTCAACCCGGCCGGGTCCAGCCGGTTTGTCGAGGGCCAGCGTCGGCGATTCCTCCGGTGTGAATCGCCTCGGTTCCAAAGCGGTCTCTGATGCGGTCAACAGCCCGGTCCACGTCGTGCCATGAAGGAGCGCCGGCATCCTCTAGGGAAAGCTGGCGCTGACTGGGATCCTCAAGCTCCGACACTCCTACCCCGATGAGGCGAACGCCGGGGTCCACATCCACTTCCTCCAACAGCCGCTTGGCCTCCCGGGCCAACACCACCCCCGAATCAACCGGACTCGCCAGGGTGTGAGATCGAGTGATGGTGCTGAAATCCCCAAAGCGGACTTTGATGGTGACCGTCCGCCCCGCCACCCTTGCCGTCCGCAGCCGGGAGGCCACCGAATCGCTCAAGGCAACCAACTCCGCTCCAAGGGCGTCGTGGGTGTGCACGTCGCGGGGAAACGTCTTCTCATGGCTCATCGACTTGGGTGCTGTCTCGGAAATCACCGGACGGGGGTCCACCGCATTGGCCAAGCTGTGCAGATGCTGGCCGTGGGCCTTGCCGACGGCCTCCTCAAGACGCACAAGGGGAAACTGGGCCAACTCCCCGATAGTGGCGATCCCAATCCGGCCGAGGCGGGCCAAAGTGGCCGGGCCCACCCCCCAGATGTCGCTCACCGGGCGAGGCGCCAAGAACGCCCGCTCCTCGCCCACTGGCACCTCGAACACGCCCACCCCCTCCGACGGTCCCGACCGGGTGGGCTCGGGCTTGGCCAGCTTGGAGCCCAATTTGGCCAAGAACTTGATCGCAGCCACCCCCACCGCACAGTTGATGCCCTCTTCTTCGCGGACCCGCATTCGGATCAAATGGCCGATCTCAACGGGCTGGCGATGGGCCCCGGCGACATCCAGGAAGGCCTCGTCCAGCGACAAGGGCTCGACCAGCGGAGTGAACGACCGGAGGATGACCATGATGCGACCGCTCACCTCCTGGTAGAGCTGGTGGTCGCCGGGCAAGAAGACGATCTCGGGGCACAGTCGGCGGGCCTGCCCTGCGGGCATGGCCGATGAG
>JAPPKI010000095.1:2031-2633 GCA_028820035.1 bacterium
CCCTGGGGGGGGCCGGGCCGGGGGGGCTGGCCGTTTTCCCCCCCATCCTTGGGGGCGGCTTTGGCGCCCCACGCCACCACTCCCCGACTGCCCGAACCGCCTACTGCCACCGGCAAGCCCCGCAACTCGGGACGCCGCAGCAGCTCTACCGACACAAAGAAGGCGTCCATGTCCACGTGCAGGATGGTGCCCGATTGGGTATCGCCGCTTTGAGTGCTCTGCGCCATTGCCGGATGGGACTACGAGAGACGGGCCACGGTGAGGCCGTCGATCTCGGTGCCGGTCACCTGATAGCGATAGCTCAGCATTTGGCTGGGACGCTGGCGACACCACTCCAGCAGCGGCTCGCGTACCCAGCGAGGGCTCTGCACCAAGTGGGTCTCGCACTCTTCGTGATCGTAGAAATCAGCGTGCTCCACGATGCCGTCGGGATCCTCCAGCACAATCTCGCCGTTCCAGTCCACCGCCCGGTGGGCTTCCACTCGGAGGCGCCAACCCAGATCGGTGAAATCCACGGTTATCTCATACAGCGGCCCCTCCCAAAGACTCACCTGGATGCCGGTCTCCTCCAGCACTTCCCGGCCCAGCGCCTCCAACAAGGT
>JAPPKI010000206.1 GCA_028820035.1 bacterium
GGTCAGCGTGGCGCGGGAAATGCGGACGGTGAACAGGGCCATGACGCCGGGGGCTTCGATTGGCATTCGGTGGCCTGCCACAAATACGTCAACTTCCTCGGGAGTGGCGGCTACCGCTTGGCCGTCGATGCGAGCGTCACCGAGCGGCAGTTCCTCGGTGTCCAGCGAACTGTGCAGCGAGAACCTTGGGTCACGTTGCAGGTCGGCGGCCTTGAGCGAGCCTGGCATCATCCCCAGCCACAGATGCCCATCACGAATCGGCACTTCCATCCCCGAGAGTCGGGGCGACCCATCTCGTCGCAGCGTGGCCAGCACCGCATGAATGTGGCTCTCAAACCGCAACCGAATCCGCTCAGCCAACTCTGGGGCCTGCACCTCGAATTGCCCCCAGGGCACCGGCTTCGAATCACTCACCGGCATCAGGCTAGATAGGGAGAATCTAGTCAGCGGCGCGGACGTTACGGCGCTGCTGGATTGCCGTTAGGAGCGCTTCATCGCTGTCGTAGCGCACGGCAATCTCGTCCTTAGGCACTTCGGGGCCACTGCCCACGCTGGCGTCGAGGTCCTCAAGCAATATGGACTGCACGGCTTCGTCAGGGTTGGTTGGAGGCACGGTTCCAAAAATAGCCCGCCATACTCTGCCTAACAGGGCAGGCGCTGCATCAAGGCTTGAGGGCGGTCAGGGGTACGACGGCGATTCCGTCGTCGGTTTGGTAGCCGTGGCCGAATGCGGTGAGCACGATGAGGCGGGCTGGTTCTCCCCGCCGGGTGGTGTCGATCTGGGAGCGGACGGCGCGAAGCGATTCCATGGCCTCTGCGATTGCTTTCCCACTACCAAGTTTGATCTCCACAGCGGCCCATTGGCCGTCCAAACCCTCGATCACAGCATCGGCCTCAAGATCATTTGAATCGCCGTAGTAGTAGAGGTGAGCACCCAGCGACTGGGCATACACCCGGAGGTCACGGATGGCCATCGACTCGAACAGAAGCCCCATCGCCTCCCTGTCTTGGGCGACAGTTCCGGCCGACGCGGCTAGGGCGGCGACGGCCAGTGCAGGGTCGGCGAAGAACCGCTTTGGGGTCTTTCTCAAGCGCGCCGATGATCTCAGGTGGGTGGTCCAGGCCGGAAGCGGCTCTAGCACAAACAGGCGGGTCAGCTCGTCCAGGTAGGCCCGAATCGTGGATCTTGCCGGCGGGCTGCCCTCTTCCCCGGCCATATCCTCAATCAGAGTTTCACAAGAAGCGGTTGTGGCTTCGTTGCGGGCCAGGGAAGCCAGCAAGGTCCCTACCAGTTGAGGGTCGCGCTTGATGCCAGACACACGGGAAATGTCGGTGCGGGTGATGTTGTCCAAGTAATCGCGCAAGCGGGCTTGGGCAGTGTTCGGCGCCATTTTGACCATGCGCGGCCACTTCAGCCACCTCGGCGGGAATATCGCCAATAGCGAGGGTGCCGAATCGGTCCCAGAGGCGACCAGCGAGCCCGCTCATCGGCGATGCTGCGCCCACGGTGCTGCTGGTTGTTCAACCCTGGTGTGGCATTCTGCCGGACTCATGAGCCGAACCCCTGCCTCACCGCGGCCAGCCGATCAACGCTGGCGTGCAGGTCGAACACCACGGCGTCGTCGAAGCCGATGTCGGCCAGCCGGTGGAGGCGGTCGACGGCGGCGCCGACATCGGTGCCGACTCGAATGGTTATGACGATGGCCCGTCGGCCCCCGGCCCCGCGAAACCTGGCCAGTGCGCTGGCCAGCTGGTCGTCGTCGGCGTAGGCCCCAGAGGCGATCCAGCCCGCCGCCTCCGCCGCGGCGCGCTCGACCCATGGGCCCCGCCACCCGGCCAGCATCAGGGCGGGCTTGCCCAACACCTGCGGCCAGGCACAGAGATCGCGCCCGTCGGCCTCTCCCTGTTGCACAAACTGGCGGAGTTCGCCCCACTGCCGGTCGAACTCGGTGAAGCGCCCGTCGTAGTCGCCTCCGAACACCTCGAAGTCGTCGCGCGCCGAACCCGGCCCCACCCCGAACAGCACCCGGCCCGGGGCCAAGACCTCCAGCGAGAAGAGCCGGTGGACCACCTCGGCCACGTTGCGGATGGGGAGCTGCAAGATCCCGGTGCCCAGCTCCACGTTTGTGGTGCCGCTGGCGGCAACGGCCAGCGCTATCAGCGGGTCGGACATCATGAATCCCCGGCCCACCGCGTCGGAGGTCCAGATCGACGAGTAGCCCAATTCCTCGATGGTTCTCGCCGCGCTGATCTGGCTGTCAGGCCGCAGCGGACCGCCCGACAGGTCGCTGAAAGGCAGGGCGATACCGAGCTGCATTTTGACTACCGTACAGTAGCCAATAGGCCGGTACTATCGTGACGAGAACGGCCTGGTCACTATACCCTCAGGCCAAGACCGCGCAACCACCACATCCAGCTATAGCAATAGCCTTCCCGCGGGAACAACGACCCATCCCACGCGAAGCCTAGGGTGGGGGTGCTTGTGTTCAGAAGCGGCGCTCTACCTCGGCCTTGAGCTCTTGGTTGAATTGCGCGTACAGGCCCCTCAAAAACCCGGCGAGCACTGAGGCCGGGAAGTTGGCGTCGTCGCCGGTGAGCTGGTCGGTCTGCACGAACAGCGTTGCCGAAC
>JAPPKI010000068.1:0-1457 GCA_028820035.1 bacterium
CCCAGGGTGCGTCGAACCCTGTGAGCAACATCGACTTCACAATCAAGAGCCCCAACGGGCTGCGACCATCAGCGCCAACCCCCAAAGGAAGCTTGAAGCTGTTGATGCGAGCCTGCTGATGCTGCTTGTCGGTCCACTCGGCGTAGTGAGGAGGATCGTTGTGGTCGCCAGAGATGACCGGCGCGAATTCCAGAGCACGAATCAAGTCCACTTGCTCCGCGGCGGAACGCAGAAACGATTCTTCGAGATCAAGGTGGCCGAGGTAAGTCGATTGCCCCTTCAATTTGTTCCCACGCTGGTCGAGCTCAACAACCAACTCGTCTCGAGCTGTGTTCAACGCGTCGTAGTACCGCAGACACGCCTCCCGGCTGGTGGCCACGATCATGCCCTTGAACCCGTCGGGCATCACCGTGGCGATGTAGTGGCGCAAGATGTCCTTCGCCTTGGCCGCAATCAACTCAGGCGCCTCCAGCACCTGAGCAGTGGTGGCGTACTTCTTCTGGAGTATCTCGCGCTGATGTTCGGTGAGATCGCGGAACCACCGAAAGAACACCTCATCCATCTTCGACGCGCCGCTAACCGCCGCGTCGGTAGTGCGTCCCTCGTAGAAGATCGGCACCGTCGACTCATCAACCTCCGACTGGGCCAGCGTGTAGCGGTCGATGTAGTCGCCGAAGATCTCCAGCGTCTTCTTCCGCTTGCCCATGATGATCGGAGTGCCGGTAAATCCGATCCGAGCCGCATTGGGTGCCGCAGCCATCAAGTTGGCATGAAGCGTCGACGCCTGAGAACGGTGGGCCTCATCCACCATGACGAGAATCGACTCCGAGTCGTTCAGCACCCCGAACGTCTCCTCGGCACCCAAACCATCACCACTGCCACCATTGGTGTCGCGGTACTTCTGGATCATCGCCATCACCAGACTCGAACCGGGTTGAGACAGAAGCTCACGCACCTCAGCCGCGCTCCTAGCGACCTTCACCGTTTCACCCGTCAGCGCTGCTGTGTCGCGTAGCTGGATCTCCAAATCGGTCCGATCAGTGACCAACACGACCTTGAACTTCCGCAGTTCGGCATCACTCCGCATTGCCCGAATCAAGAACACCATGGTCAAGCTTTTGCCCGACCCCTGGGTATGCCAGACGATCCCACCCCGGCGATCCACATGGCCGTCGTCTGCCCGAGTAGTTCCGGTCCGCAGCCGGTGTAAAGCCTTCTGCACGCCCCGGTACTGCTGATAACGACAAACCAGCTTGATCGTGCGACCCGAGCCGGTCTCCTTGAACAGCGTGAAGTGCCGCACGATGTCCAGCAACCGCTCCGGCGCCAACATCCCCGCCGTCAAGACCTCCTGCTGGGTGACCACCTCAACCAGCATCCCCAATGACGCGGCAACCTCTTCCCGTGAAGTCGGGTATGGGTCCTTCCAGGCCAGGTAGTGCTCTGGCAAGGCAGAG
>JAPPKI010000068.1:1467-2624 GCA_028820035.1 bacterium
CCGCCTCTGCTCGCTCACCTGTCGTGGCGACCGTGAACTGATTGGTCCAGAACAGTTGCTCCGCACCCTCAGCCGATTCGCTGCCCCGCTGATTGGCATAGCGACGCAACTGGTCAATGGCGTCGGTGATACCGCTCTCAATGCCCGGCGGCTTGGCCTCGATCACCACGAGCGGGATGCCGTTCACGAACAGCGTGACATCCGGCCGGATGTTGGGCCGGCTCCCCGGCGTAGCCACCCGAAACTGCGATACCGCCAGAAAGTCATTGGCCGACCAGTCATCCCAACTTATGTAGTCGATGATCTGCTCTCGACCCCCGTCCAATCCCGGAACGGCAAACCCACCCAGCAACAGCTCAGTTGATCGCTGGTTCGCCTCCAACAATGCCGTCCCCCCAGGCGCTGTTCGTAACTCCGCTATCGCCGACTTGACCCGGTCCTCATCCAGCCAGGGCTCGCCTTCTGGTCCTGGGTTGATCCGCCTCAGCGCTAACCCCAACCGCCGCTCTAACAACACATTTCGCTCAGAGTCCCGACCAACGGCATCAGCCTCCTGATGCTCACCCCAAACCAGCGTCTCCCAACCCAATAGAGACAGGTGCTCCAGAAGTGGCCTCTCTACACGCTCCCACTCTCGGCCTGAAGTCACGCAGCCACCGTCCGAACACCGCCTGACAGCAGATCGATCGCTAGACCATTACGCATCCGACGCGTCTTCTGTAGCTCCTCGCTCTCTACTTCGAGCCGTTCGGAAAGAGCCGCAAGAGCGCGAACCACAGATGCTTGCACTTCTTTGCTTGGAACAGGAATAGACAGGCATGCAAGCTGTTCACTGGTCAGATGGGCAATGCTTGTCTGTGAGGTGTACATCTTGAAGAGATCTAGCTCAGATGCATATTTCATGTAATGAAGCATGAACTCTGGCATCACTTGGCCTCTCGCCCTTAGGCGGTGAATTGCCTTCTGAAAGAAACATGTCTCTAACTCGCCATACCAAATCGCAGTACGACCAACTTCGCCACCCTCGCATACAAGGACGTCACCAGGTTCTAGCGAGTATTTCACGCGTTCTGATTGTGTAAAATCCATCTCATCTAGATCGTCCAGCGAGCATCTTTCCCACTGAACATTTCGGTTGGCCAGATACGGCGCTGGGT
>JAPPKI010000417.1 GCA_028820035.1 bacterium
CTGTAGCTGAACTTGGTGTCGAGCAGCTCGATGTCGAACTGCTTCATCAACAGCAAGATGTGGTCGTACACCGACGGGATGCAGGCGGTGACGGAGATGTCGAAGGGAATCGAGCTGCCGTCGTCTTGGGGCATGTCCACGGTGATCGCATTGCCGCCGAGCTGTTCCTGGGCCTCGAACAGTCGGAAATCAAAGCGGTCCGGCTGATGGTGTAGCCCCCAGGCGGCACCGAGGCCCGAAATGCCGCCACCAACGATGGCGATCTTCTTCTGCGTACTAGAAGTCTTGCCCTTGGCCATTTTCGCCGTCCTTTTGGCTTAGTTGGCCGCAGACTGGTCGGCGGCCGTTGTACCGGAGTCCGCGGTAGCAGACGGGTCGGAATAGAACTGGGCGCAATAGGCCCGGTACTGACCAATCTCGCCCTCAGCACGCGACAGGCGAGGGCGGGATCGGTACTGCTTGGTGCTCCAGATCGGCACGTCCTGAAGCACATCGCGCTTTTGGAAAGTCGCCATGAACCTGTTAATGATGGGGGCGCGCAGCTTCACCGGCAGAAAGGCCAGGCCGGCAATCTTGCGTTGTGGGCTGCGGATCGGTCCAGCCTGCGACACGATGGTCAGTTCGATCATATCGCCGTCCACTGGCGTGGCCAGTATCCACATGCGCATGTCCAAGCCGATGGAGCGTTCCCTGATTTCGACGAACGAGTATCCCAGCCCGTAGATGAGGGTGTTGGCGGCGATGTCGAGCTGAAGTTTGACGACTTTGGCGACTCTCCGGGTCCGGGCGAAGTCGAAGCGGCTCCGGAAATGGGCTCCGTCCACCGAAACCGGCTCGACGCGAGTCACGCTGTCGTAGCCATGGACATGCTGAAGGTGGGTCAGGTCTACCGAATTCTCGGTTGTCTCCTGGGGATGGCCGGCAAAGCGAGAAGTCCAGATATGAAGGCTGCTCCAGCCGGCTTGGTCTGGCTCCTCGGCGGGCAGGTGCCATTGCGGCGGTCGTCCCCCGATTCCCCACCAAGCGAAGATCAGGCCGGCTATTTCACGGCTCTCAAATGTTCGCAATCGCGCCGCCTTCGGTGGGGGTCCGAAGGGAGTGGCCACGCACTGGCCATCGGCCTGGTATTCGAATCCATGGAACGCGCAGACGAGCCGGCCGTCGCGAACACATCCTCCTACTTCGGGCCCCAGATCGGCGCCCAGATGCGGGCAATAGGCCTCAGCGACGCAGATGCTCCCGCTCTCATCGCACCAAATGATGATGCTCTCGCCCATCCAGGCCCTTTTGACAAGCTTGTCCTTCACGAGGGACTGGCGGTTGGCGACGAAGTACCAGCCCTCGGGAAACGGCGAGGGCAGCGGTTCGTTCGCTGTTGCCGTCATATCGCTCGGAAAACGCTACCCTCGTGCCCGTTGTCCCTGAAGGACGGGGTGGTGACAGAGTGCTGGCCCACGGGAAGCAGGAATACCTCAAGCGCTCGGATCTATAACGTTGCAGAACGCGGGGATGGTTACCGTGTCGCCAGTGTGCATATCGACGTACGTCTGATCGTCGAAGCAAACCACATAGGGCTCGCCGGCTTCATCAAGCGCGTCCAGCGTCTCGTTCTCTAGGTCGAAGTTTCGCTTGCGCTGCTCCGGGTCATCGGTTGGACTGGGAATGTTCACAACGGTTATCTCGCTGCCGTCTTCAGGATTCTGGCCCGTCGTGGTAAGCGGGTTTGTGTCCTCACTTGAGTCTTGTTCTTCGACTGGTGTGGGTTGGTCGGAGTCTTGTTCTTCGACTGGTGTGGGTTGGTCGGAGTCTTGTTCTTCGACTGGTCCAGGATCTGTCCACTGATAGTTCCGGCCCGGCCAGCGTTCCTCTGGTGACAAGGGCAATGCTGAAGGCGTAGATTCCCGCCCGCCGTCTTCGCTGTCGGCCTCTGCTGCCTGCTGTGGATCGGGCACCAGCGCGGGATCGACTACCCAGCAGTGCTCGACCTCGGGCACATGATGGTCTATCTCGCACTCGATGAAGGGGTTGCCTTTTGAGATCAACTCAAGATACGTGGTCTGCCAGGCATCCCACTGGTTGGCGTGCTTTTCGCCGTCATCCCTTGTGGTGGTCGGCCGGTTTAGCACCACCAGAACCTGCTGATCTGCGATCGCTTCGCCTACTTCCTGTGAACCCGGATCGGCCTCTGGGTCATCCTTGTTGGGGTTGTCCGGCCAGAGCGGTGCCTGCGATTGGGTCTCCTCGTTGTCGGCAACCTTGATTGTGATGCCGTTGCCGTTGGGTGTAATGGTGACCACGGTGTCGCCCTCTGGACGGTTTACGATCTCGGCGGTGACCACGCTGTCTGTGGGCTCTGACTGGGTGCTTTGCGAGTTCTCCCCGTCAGCTGCGGAAATATTTGGCTGAGATTGGTCGTCAGGGGTCTCGGCTCGCGTTATCTCTGCTGCGGCGACAAGCCGAGCCAGTCCTCTAGGCGGAGACTGGTCGTCAGGTTCCTCGGCCCCCGCTTTCCCCGCCGAAAAGAAAACCACGCCGGACATCAATACCAGAGTGAATGCGGTGAGCAGGGCCGCGTGGCGAGAGATTGCCGCGTGGCGAGAGATTGCCGCGTGGCGAGAGATTG
>JAPPKI010000455.1 GCA_028820035.1 bacterium
CGGAGGCTTCAACCCTGATTGCCGAGTTGCTCAGCCACTAGTGGCGGAAGTGGCGCTCGCTAGTGAACACCATAGACATGCCGTGCTCGTTGGCGGCGTCGATTACTTCTTGGTCGCGTACTGAGCCGCCGGGTTGGATGACGGCGGCGCAGTCGGCTTCGGCGGCGGCATCGAGGCCGTCGCGGAAGGGGAAGAAGGCGTCGCTGGCGCAGGCGCCGCCGACGGCCCGGCCGGCGGCCTTCTCAGCCGCGATACGCCCGGCGTCACGGCGGTTCTGCTGGCCGGCGCCGATGCCCACCGCCTGGCGGTCTTTGGCCAGCACAATGCAGTTGGATCCCACCCGGGCCGCCACCCGCCAGGCCAACTCCAAATCGGCCCACTGTTCGTCGGTAGGAGCCCGCTCGGTGACCACCTGCCAAGAAGAGCGGTCCATGGTGACGATGTCGGGGGTTTGCACCAGGGCAGTGCCCCCGAGGGTGCGGACTTCTAGCTCCGCAGCCTCGGGCGGCGGGGCGCGGAGTACCCGCAAGTTCTTCTTCTTGCCCAGCAGGGCCAGCGCGGCCTCCTCGTATTCGGGGCCGATGAGCACCTCGGTGAACACGTCGGCCATGGCCTCGGCCATCTCGACAGTGACCGGGCGGTTCACAGCCACGATCCCCCCGAAGGCGGAAACCGGATCGCACTCGTGGGCCCGCCGATAGGAGGTGGCGATGTCGTCGGCCACGGCCGCCCCGCACGGGTTGGCGTGCTTGATCACCGCGGCGGCCGGGTCGTCGCCCAGCGAGTGGGCCAAACGCCAGGCGGCATCGGCGTCGAACACGTTGAGGTACGACATGGCTTTGCCCTGAAGCTGGGCTGCCTCATCCCACCAGCTCGACTGGCCGGCGATCCGATAGCGGGCCCCGGTTTGGTGGGGGTTCTCGCCGTAGCGCAGCACCTCTTGGCGCTCCAGGGTCAGCGACACGGTCGGCGGAAGCGGCTCGTCATCGGCGTCTGACAGCCAGTCGGCTATGGCCGCGTCGTAGGCGCTGGTGTGAGTGAACGCGATGCGGGCCAACCGCCGCCGGGTCGCATCAGAGAGCGTGCCGTCTGTCTCCAATTCGTCGAGCACTGCTAGGTAGTCGTCGGGTCGTACCACTACGCCGACCCGCTCGTGGTTCTTGGCTGCGGCCCGGACCATGGCCGGTCCTCCGATGTCTATCTGCTCAACCGAGGGGTCGGAACGGAAGGGGTAGAGGTTGCTCACCACCAGATTGATGGGGACAATCCCCCGATTATCCATATCCTCAACGTGACCGGGATTCGTCATGTCGGCCAACAGGCCCCCGTGGATCGCGGGATGGACGGTCTTGACCCGGCCGTCCATCATCTCGGGAGCCCCTGTCACTTCCTCCACCGGGATGACCGGGACCCCGGCGTCAGCCAGCGCTCGCGCGGTTCCACCGCTGGAGATGATCTCCCACCCCAAGGCCACCAGCCGCTGGGCCAGGTTGATTACTCCGGTCTTGTCATACACCGACACCAACGCCCGAGGAGGGCGCTCAGCTCCCTGGCTCATAAGACATGCCCTCGGTTGATGATTTCCTGGATAGTGCGAATGTACAGGTCGCGTTCCACCGTTTTGATGCGCTCATGCAGCGTGTCCACCGTGTCGTCGAGCTCCACAGCAACGGGGTGCTGGGCCAGGATCGGCCCGGCGTCCACCTCCAGGGTGGCCACGTGTACCGTGCAGCCGGTGACCTTCACCCCGTACTCCAGGGCATCCTCAACCGCGTGCCAACCCGGAAAGGCGGGCAGCAGCGACGGATGAGTATTGAGTATGCGCCCCCCATAGGCGTCCTGCATCGGCTGATCCAACACCGTCCCAAACCCCGCCATGGCCACCAACTCGATCCCCTCGGCCTGGAGGCGCTCGGTCACCCTCCGGGTGTAACCCACCCGGTCGAAATCAGCCCCAAAGCTATCCCGCTCCACCAACACACACATCAGCCCATGATCGGCGGCCACCTTCTCCGCCCCGCAAGCCCGGTCCACCATCACCAACGAGATTGGCAGCCCCCTGCGGGCCATGGCATCAAGAATCGTCCCACTCCCCGACGCCAACACCGCTAGTCGCATCGGGCCGAACCTACCACCAGCCTCGCGGGCTGCTCGGGATGTCTTTTGGCCAGTCGTTTCGCCCCTTCGGTCAGAGGGCGGCGACCACCTCGTCCATGATGTCGCCGGCCTCGCTGGGGCTCTGGCCGATGCGTACTCCGGCGGCGGCCAAGGCGTCCATTTTGGCCTGGGCGGTGCCTTTGCCCCCCGACACGATGGCGCCGGCGTGGCCCATCTTCTTGCCCGGCGGAGCGGTGAGACCGGCGATGTAGGCCACCACCGGCTTGGAGACATTGGCGGCGATGAACTCAGCGGCCTCCTCCTCGGCCGAGCCGCCGATCTCGCCGATCATCATCACCGCTTCGGTCTCGGGGTCTTCCTCGAAGGCGGCTAGGCAATCGATGAACGAGGTGCCCGGCACCGGGTCGCCGCCGATGCCCACGCAGGTGGTGCAGCCGATGTCCTTTTGCTTCAGCTCGTACAGTGCCTGGTAGGTGAGGGTGCCCGAGCGGCTCACTATCC
>JAPPKI010000302.1 GCA_028820035.1 bacterium
ATCATCGAGATCAAGCAGTTCTCCGGGGCCGAACGAGATCGCGCCCTGCACGTCTTGGAGGGTCTGCCACGGGGCACCGCGCTCCTGCACGGCGACCTTCATCCCGGAAATGTCCTGATGAGCCCCTCCGGCCCCGTAGCGATCGACTGGTTCGATGCCACCATCGGCCATCCCGTTGCCGACGTTGTCAGATCCTCTCTGTTGATCCGGCCTTTCGAATCGGTAGTGGACAGGCCGCACATGCCGGAGGTGGCTCGGCCGGTGCTGACGAAATTGCACGAGTCGTATGTTTCGGCGATGCATGACGTTCTGGCGCGTCCCCGCGAAGAGCTATGCCAGTGGGAAGCGGTGGTGGCGGCCAGTCGGCTGGCCGAGGGGGCCGAGACCGACGAGTCGCCGCTGCTGGCGCTTTGGCAGGGCGGTGGAGAAAGCGGGGATGCCTCGTCGCTGGAGGAATTGCTGGCGGGAGTCGTCAGTCGCCGGGGCTGACCAGCATCGATTGCAGCGATTCAAATATGCCGCTGGCGGCCGCGATGGTCAGGTTGCTGTCCGCGGTGGAAGGGAGTTCGACTCTGGCTCCGGCCTCGCAGGCGACAAGGGCGCCGGCCGCATAGTCGTACACCTTAAGGTCGCGCTCAAAGTAGGCGTCTAGGCGACCGCATCCGACCCAACACAGGTTTAGCGCAGCAGAGCCCATGCAGCGGATGTCACGGCAAACGGGCAGCAATCGGGTCAACATTTGGGCCTGGGTTGCCCGCAACCCGGCGTCGTAGGCAAACCCGGTGGCCACCAGAGCACCGTGAAGATCGGCAAGTTTCGTCGGGGAGATCGATTCGCCCGCCCGTCTGGCACCTGCGTCCCGGGTAGCGGAGAACACCTCACCTCGGTGGATGTCGGCTACCGCGCCGGCCACAACTAAGCCCTCGATGGTCGCGGCAATGCTCACCGAGACGACCGGCAAGTCGTAGAGGTAATTGACGGTTCCGTCGATGGGATCGACGATCCAGCCGACGTTGTTGCCGCCGTCGTCGTCATCAAGCTCCTCGCCGACTATTGACGATCCCGGGCAGCGAGCTAAGAGCTCCGATCTGATTAGCTGCTCGCACTCCATGTCGGTGTGGGTGACCACGTCGGTGGGCGAGCTCTTGGTTCGTGCCGCGGTGGCTTTTCCGCTGCGGGCTCGGACATAACCCGCGGCCACCGAGGCAACTTCGACGGCCACATCTTCGAGGAGGCGGGCTCGAGCCGATTGGTGGCCTTGGCTCACGCCAGCAAAACAGTGGTGCCCAGCGATTCAATGGCGGAGATGATGCTGGGATCGACTTCGGTGTTAGTTACCAGCACGTCCACTTCGGTCCAGCCGGCGAATCGGACGAATTGGTCTTGGCCCACTTTGGAGTGATCGACGAGGGCTACCACCCGGCGCGCCGCCCTGATCATGGCCTGCTTCAGCGCCGCTTCCTCTCGGTAGGGGGTGGTCAGTCCCTTGGTGGCCGACAGACCATCGCTGCTGATGAACAGGGTGTCGACCACCAACCGATCGACGGCGGCGACGGCGCTGGCATCCACCATGGCCAGAGTGTTCTTGCGGAGCTTGCCGCCGACCACGATCGCGTCGACCGTCTCATAGTCGGCCAGGATCTGGGCGATGAGCAGAGAATTGGTAACCACCCGGAGGCCGCAGTGTCGAGGCAGCACTTCAGCAAATCGGGTGAGCGTGCTGCCGGAGTCGATGATGATGGCCCCCGTGTCAGGCAGCTCTTGCACCGCGGCCTGGGCCAGGCGGCGCTTTTCGGGATCATGCTGATCAGTGCGAACCGATAGAAGTGGTTCGAACCCGGCCGTTTCCCAGGGTATCGCCCCGCCGTGAACTCGGCGCACCACCCGTTGTCGCTGGAGATCGGAGAGATCACGGCGGATCGTTTCGGTAGTCACTCCGAATCGGTCGGCCAGGTCGGCCACCTCGACGCGACCGGTTTGGAGCGTCATCCCAACGATCTCACGCTGGCGCTCGGTCTGAAAGAGAGTAGTTGTGGGCGGTTCAGTCAACTGGTCGGTCACCGAGGTCTTCAGCCTCCTTCAGTGCTGTGACGATGGCAGATTCTACTCCCCGTTCCCGCAAAGAACGGAGAGCCTGGGCAAAGGTGTCGGAGAAGCGCCGAGACTGTGGCAAGTCGTTGCCGAAGACCTCGGGGAACCCGAGGAATGCCCTTGGGTTGTTCTGGGCTCGCCGGGCGTGGTTCACAGCACGGTCGAGCATGGGGTCAGCAGCCAAGCGCCCCGGCGCCCCTGATAGGTACTCGCACCAACCGGCCAAGGCCAACGTGCTGAGACCGATGGGTCCGCCAGCGTCGAGCTGGGCTCTTACCGTTGGCAGCAAGAACTTGGGGAACTTCACCGATCCGTCCAGGCAGAGGCGGCTGATCTGGTCTTCAAGGCTGGTGTTGGAAAATCGAGCAATGATCGATGCCACGTATTGGTCGAGATCGATCCCGGCGATGGGCGGCAAGACGGGGCGAGCCTCACGAGTTAGAAAGTTCACTGTAAAGTCGCGAAACTCAGAATGGGCCAGGGCGGCGCCGATGGTCTCCATTCCGCCGAGGGCGGCTAGGT
>JAPPKI010000227.1 GCA_028820035.1 bacterium
AAGCTGCCCCCTATCGAGGGGATCGAGCGCTACGAGGGGCCGTGGTTCCACTCCGCCTACTGGGACCACGCCCATGATCCGGCCGGCAAGCGGGTGGCGGTGGTGGGCACCGGGGCCAGCTCGATGCAGCTGTGCCCCGAGGTGGCCGAGGTGGCCGACCGGCTGCTGATCTTCCAGCGCTCGCCGCAGTGGGCGGCCTACTCTCCCGACTACGACCGGGATGTGAGCGAGCAGAAGCAGTGGCTGATCGACAACGTGCCGTTCTACGCCAACTGGTATCGGTTCGTTCTGTTCTGGCGGACCTCCGACGGCATGTACGCTGCGCTGGTGGCCGACCCCGAATGGGAACACCCCGAGCGGGCCATGAACGCGGTCAACGACATGCAGCGGGAGCTGTTCACCGCCCACATCATCGAGCAGGTGGGCGGCGACGAGGAGCTGATTGCCAAGGCCCTGCCCGACTACCCGCCGATGGGCAAGCGCATGCTGATCGACAACGGCTGGTTCAAGATGCTGACCCGCGACAATGTGGACCTGATCGTCGACCCGGTAAACGAGGTGGTCGAGAAAGGGATCCGCACCGCCGACGGCCAGGTCCACGAGGTGGACATGGTTGTGTACGCCACCGGGTTCCACTCCCACCGGTTCTTGTGGCCCATGGAGATCGTGGGCCGCTCAGGGCGGGCGCTGAACGAGGTGTGGGGCGAGAACGCCCGGGCCTATCTGGGCATCACGGTGCCCGACTTCCCCAACCTGTTCTGCCTGTATGGGCCCAACACCAACCTGGGCCACGGCGGCAGCATCATCTTCCATACCGAATGCCAGGTGCGTTACACGCTGCGATGCCTGCGCGATTTGCTGGAGGGCGGCCACCGCTACTTGGACTGCCGCCAGGACGTACACGACGCCTATAACGATCGAGTAGACGCCCAGCACGAGCGCATGATCTGGACTCATGAGGGCATGACCAACTGGTACCGCAACGCCGAGGGCCGGGTGGACACCAACTCGCCATGGCGCCTGGTGGACTACTGGGAGATGACCCTCGAGCCCGACCCCGCCGACTACGCCTGGGGCTAGCCCCCTCAGGCTGAGCGCAAAGTTGTGGCGGGGAGGGTTTCTAGCTGATCGAGCAAGGACTTGCCGTTGAGGCGGGTGGGGGTGCCGGCCACGAGAATGTGGTCGACGCCGGTTGGTTGGTCGGCAATGAGGCGCTCGCCGCGGGCGGGCATGTCGTTCACTCGGCGGATGGGGCCGACGTCGAGGCTGCCCCAATCGACCACGGTGACATCGGCCACCGCGCCGGGGCGCAGGTAACCCCGGTCGGGGGCCAGGCCGAGCATCTCGGCCAACTCCCCGGTGAGCTTGTGGATGCCGGCTTCGGGGGTCATCACCTGGCGGTCGCGCACCCAGCGGGACAAGAAGTCGGTGGGCATCACCGCATCGCAGATCTGGCCCACGTGGGCACCGGCGTCGGACAGCCCCATCACCGCCCCCTCGGCCTGCATCAGGGACGTAACGCCGTCGACCTCGTCGTTGGCGAAGGTGATCTCGAAACGGGTCAGCAGCCCGTCGGCCAAAGCGATGTCGCACATGGCATCCCACGGGGTGCAGCCCCGCTCAGCGGCCACTCCCCCGACGGTGTTGCCCACCAGCTCGGGCTGGTTGGGCGACTCCACGATGGCCAGCGTGCTCCAGCGGGAGGCCAGCAGGCCGTTGGCGTCGAGGTCGGCCTGGACCCGGGCCCGCCAATCGGGGTCGGCGTACAGGGTGGGGCGGTCTTCGTGGGCCAGCGCCACCAGTTCCTTGAACGAGCCCATGGTGTAGAAGGAGGTGGGCTCGATCATGGTGACGTGCTGGGTGATGGGACGGCAGGTGACCTGCACCCACACGTCGGCCCCGGCGGCCCGCCCGGCCAGGTGGTCGGCCAGCTTGGTGCGGTAGTCGGCCCGGGAGGAGGCCGCCGCCGGGTAGGTGAGGATGGACGACCAGTTGAGCCGGCGGCCCAGCTTGGGCTGGAGGTCGTACACCCAGCGGTAGTTCTCCCCCGGCGCCACGTGTACTACGCCCCGGCCGATCTCGGCGGTGACCCCGATGAGGGCCTCGGTCTCGGACTGGGAAGCGGCGATGGACGGCACCGGGCGGCCGCCGTCGCCCAGGTGGAACCCAGCCCGGTCGGTGGAGAACCCCAGTGCACCGCCGGTGATGGCCTCGGCCACCGCGGCCTTCATGCGGTTGATCTCCTCGGGGGTGGCCTCCCGCTCGTAGGCGTCTTGGCCCATGACGTAGAGCCGCACCGCGGTATGGCCCACATAGCCGCCGAAGTTCACGGCCAGGCCCCGTCGCTGGATGACGTCGAGGTATTCGCCGTAGGTCTCGAAGTCCCAGTTGACCCCGGCCTCGAGGGTGGCCACCCGCATGTCCTCCACTTTGTCGAGGGTGCGGATGAGCGAGGCCCGGTCGGCGGCTTTGGTGGGGGCGATGCTGTAGCCGCAGCTACCGGCCACCACCGAGGTGACCCCGTGCCAGCACGACGAAGACAGCCAGGGGTCCCACAGCACTTGGGGGTCGTAGTGGGTATGGCAGTCGATGAAGCCGGGGCAGACTAGGCG
>JAPPKI010000128.1 GCA_028820035.1 bacterium
GGTTCACCAGCAGCTTGCTCATGGTCAGGCTCTTGGTGGGCTGGGCGGCCAGCCGTTCGGCCCATGCGCGCGCCGCGGGTATCAACTCGTCGGGGGGTACCACTCGATTGATCAGACCCATGGCGGCGGCGTCGGCTGCGCTCACATCGTCGCCGAAGAACATCAGCTCCTTGGCCTTCTGGGGGCCGATCAGGCGGGGCAGCAAGTACACCCCACCGGCATCGGGGACTAGGCCACGGCGCACGAAAACCTCGATGAACCGCACCCCCTCGGCCGCGATAACCAGATCGCAGGCCACCGCCATATGTACCCCCATCCCGGCGGCGGTCCCGTTGACCGCGGCGATCACCGGCTTTTCGCAGTCCAATATGGCCGATATCAACTTCTGAGCCCCGACTTTGATGCCTCGGGCCACCTCCATGATGGCCCGTTCGGGAGCATCCGGCGGCTGCACTCGTTCGGGCCGGGCCACCCGCAGGTCGGCCCCGGTGCAGAACCCCTTGCCGTTGGCGGTGAAGATCACGACTCGAACCGACAAGTCCTCGCTGATACGGGCGAACTCATCGGCTAGGAAGTTCCGCTGGTCGGGGGTGATGGCGTTGTGGGCGTCCGGGCGGTTCAAGGTGAGGGTGAGAACCCCGCCGTCTTGGGCCACCAGGATGTCGCCGCCGAGGCTCTCGGTCACGTTGCCACCCTCTTCGTTACTGCTCATCTCGTCGGCTCCTCGTCTAGCGTGGCCGTTCGTGCGCAGGAGAACAACGCCGAACTTCCTGCCCACAAACGCTAGGTGACCGCAGCGGCGGCACCCCAACCGGTGACCGGGCATCCGGCGATCGGCCTGACCACACTGGTGATCGCGGCTTCCCTCACCGGCATCGGCCTGTCGATCATGACGGTGGGCTACCCGGCCCTCGGCGAGGCGTTTCCCGGCACCTCCGATCCCACCCTGTCGTGGGTGACCAACATCTTCACCATCGTGGGAGCGGCCACCCTGGTGCCTGCCGGTGTGCTGGCCGACCGACTGGGCCGCCGGCGGATGCTGCTGGTTGGGACGCTGCTGTTCTTGGCCGGATCGGTTCTGGGTGGGCTGGCCCCCTCAGTGGCGGTGCTGATCGGGGCTCGGGCGGTGCTGGCAGTGGCCTCTTCGATCATCAATACCGCCGCGGTGGCCCTGCTGTTGGCCACGATCCCCGCCAACCGGCTGCCGTTGGCCGTTGGCATATGGGCGGTAGCGGGCGGCACATCCTCGGCGATCGGCCCTCCAGTGGGGGGCTTGGCCATCGAGTGGTTCGGGTGGGAGTGGATGTTCTGGTTGAACATCCCCTTTTGCTTCATTGTCCTGATCGTGGTGCCGCTGGTGTACCGGGAGTCCCGCAGCGGCGAGACCAAAGCGCTGCCCGACCCCCTCGGTGGAGTGATGGTGGCCGGGGCCACCGCCTTGGTCACCCTGGGCATTGTGCAAAGCGATCCGTGGGGGTGGCTGGACTGGAAGGTGGTGGGCAGCATCGTCGGCGGCCTGGTGGTGTTCGGGCTGTTCGTGCTGCGGACGTGGCACCATCCCAACCCGCTGGTGGAGCTGCGGCTGTTCCGCTTCCCCAATGTCCGCCGGAGCAACCTGGCCATGCTGGTCTTCGCGTCGTCGTGGTTCGGCATGTTCTTCGGCTTCACCGTGATCGTCATCCGGTCCTGGGGGTGGACTCCCATTGAGGGCGGCTTCGCGGTGGCGCCGCTGGCGCTTTTCGCGGGGGTGGTCGGGGTGCTCATCGGCCGGGTGGCGCACCGCACCGGCCATCGCATGTTCATTCTGCCCGGCACCGCAATCTATGTGGGCGGCACCATCATGCTGTGGGTGTTGTTGGGCGATGAGCCCAACACGGCGGTGTTCGTGGTGGGCATGACCGTGATCGGGGTGGCCACCGGCATGGTGTTCCCCTCATTGATGGCTGCCGCAGTGGTGGACGTGCCCCCCGACCAGCACTCGTTGGCCTCGGGAATCAACTTCACCTCCCAGCGGGTGGCCACCACCATCGGCGTGGCCCTCGGGCTCACATTCGCCACCACCGCGGCCTCAGCGTCGCAAGCCCTCGACCTGCTGTTGGGCATGGTGATCATCACCGCGCTGGTGTCGCTCCCCTTCAGCGCTCGGATCGACACCCGTCCCCGCCAAGCGCAAGGCTGAGGGCATGTACATCGCCATCGCCGACACCATCACCCTCGAGGATCCGGGCAACTTCCGGGAGTTCCATGTGGCAATCGACGGCGACGTTGCCGCCGCGGTGGAGGCCTTTGGGGGCCGGGCCGCCGTCTCAGAACGAGACAACCACCTGTGGATCGACATCGTCTTCGTGCGAGAGCTGGCTGGCGACGCCGCCGACGCCGAGTGGCAGGCCCAGTTCGACGGCATGCTGGCCTACGCCAACTCCAAAGGCTGGGTCGACGAGCCCGCCAACCGGGTCGAAGCCCACATCCAGCCGCCGGATTCCTAGGAGCTGGCAGCCCGGAATGGCTCTCAGTAGCTGACCCTCAGCCCTTGAGGGCGGCGAAGAGTTCGGCGACTAGGGGTTGGGGGGCGCCGTGGAGGGAGAGGTGGACGCGGTCGGCCAGGCCGCCGA
>JAPPKI010000022.1 GCA_028820035.1 bacterium
TTCATCTCGTTGCTCTCCCTGAGAGGCTTCTTGGGGGTCATCTCGTTGCTCTCCCCGAGAGGCTTCTTGGGACTTGTTGGGCAAGAGGATTAGGCGCAGCTCGTTGGACGCAGCTGCCCTGCTGATGACAACTGCGTCGTCAGTGGAGGCCAGTAACGAGAGAAAAAGCGCTTGTCGGCCTGATTCCCGGATTTCACTCACTTCGGCGACCGTGGCTTGGATGGCCGCATCCAGGGTGTCCGGCGATGCAGTCCGATTCACGCGGTCAATTCGATCCACGGCATTCGGCTGGTTGGAATGGCTCGTTATCACTACCCCAACTGGTTGCCCTGGGCTGAGATGGGCAATCGGATATTCGCCTGGCTGGAGCACAGCGCCGACGACGGCTGCTCCTCGGTCGATCAGCGAGTTCGTTGACAACATGCCCGGGTGGAAAATTGTCCCCTCGGGAATAGAGGTTCGGACGGTCCGGCCCACCACGAACTCCAAATCGGCCATCGGTACAAAACCCGCTCCTTGGCCGCTGGCGACTTCCACGGCTCGGAGGTCTTCGATCTCAACAGTCGAGCCGGAGGAGATGTCACGGGCAGCCACCGCCACCGCAGTGCGGCTGCTTAGTGACGATGCCCATAGGGCGAAGATGATCGCCGCAGTGAGGGTGACGGTTAGCCCGAGGGCCACCCAGGGGAGCTGTCGTCGGCGATCCTCGCTTGCCATCCGCATGGGTTGTGTCCGGAAGGTCGGGGAGGGAGCCGTCTAGTCGCTCCGATGCGGCCAATCTGCCACACCTTGCCTGCTGAAGCAAGATGTATTTCAGATATTTTTATGAATTGCTGTTCGGCTGGTATTGGCAGATGTGGGGGAGTTGGCGGTAGCGCTCGCCGACGTCGAGGCCGTATCCCACCACGAAGTCGGGTGGGATCTCGAAGCCCACGTAGCGCAGGTCGAGGTCTTCGTATTGGCGGCCTTTGCGGACAAGCAGAGCGCACACCTCCAGGCTGGCCGGGTTGCGGGCGGCCAGGTTCTTGCGGAGGTAGTTGAGGGTCAGGCCGCTGTCGATGATGTCCTCCACCAGGATCACGTCGCGCCCGGCCAGGTCGAGGTCCAGGTCTTTGACAATCCGCACCACGCCACTGGTGCGGGTGGAGCTGCCGTACGAAGACACCGCCATGAAGTCGAACTCCACCGGGAGGTCGATGGCTCGGGCCAGATCG
The DNA here is from genome assembly GCA_028820035.1 of bacterium. Taxonomy (GTDB): domain Bacteria; phylum Actinomycetota; class Acidimicrobiia; order Acidimicrobiales; family Bin134; genus Poriferisocius. Next base: position 1,215 of record JAPPKI010000022.1, read on the forward strand.
GCCATGAACATGAAGGCGCCCTTGAGCACCCCCACCAGCAGGGGCGCCCGGCCCTGGTAGTCGGAGGTGATGCGGGAACCGAGGTCGGCGATGCAGTTTGTGAGCTCGTCGTTGGAGATGAGAATGGGGCCGGGGTCGCCGTTGCCGGTGGTCGCCGCGGTGGACACGAGGGCCAACCTAGTGGTGCTTATCTTTGGAGGCCGAGCCGTTGGGAAGATCGGGTAACTCGCCAGCCTCCGCCAATTTCGGTGGATCGAATCTCGTTTCGAACCACGGCCATGACCCGTTCAATGGCGGCCGCGTCGGGTGGGTGCTCGGCGCTGGTTTCCCGCTGGATCCACCGTCGCAGCGCCATCTGGGCCAGAGGATCGGGGGCCTCGGCCACCGCTTTGGCGTCGGTGGGGTCGATGAGAGCGGCCTGCTCGTCGAGCAGGTCGCGGATGCCGCCCAACAAGCCCGCGCCCCGGGCGATGATCGGCACCACGTCGCGATCGGCGATGTCGCAAAGCAGTGGCAGCAGCTCGTGGCGGACTCGGTTGCGGCGGTGCGCGGGGTCGAGGTTGGACGGGTCTTGCACCGGCTCCAACCCGAGCGAGTCGCACAGTGCTTGGGTCTCGTGGCGGCGCAGGGCCAACAGCGGGCGGCGGGCCGGGTCGATGCCGGCCAAACCGTCCAGGCCCGCTCCTCGCATGAGGTTCAACAGCACCGTCTCGGCTTGGTCATCCGCGGTATGGCCGGTGAGCACCCCTGCGGGCAGCACTTCATAGCGGGCTTCCCGGGCTCGGGCTTCCAGATTGGGGCCGGGCTCGCATTGGGCGGTGCGGGACTCGAAGTCCGCCCCCCAGCGGTTTGCCGCCTGAGCCACCACCTCGGCCTCGCCCGCTGAGCCGCGCCGCAGGCCGTGGTCCACATGCCAGGCGGTCACCGAACAACCTGCTTCAGAGGCCAGCACCAAAAGCGCCAGCGAATCCGGCCCGCCCGACACCGCGCAGTCCACTGGGGTGCCCGCAGAGGGGAAGGTGCAGCGCGCCAGCAGTTCAGGAATCATCAGGCCGGCTGCGCTGTGGTGGCCGACGCGCTCAGCTGGCCAGGGCAGGGGTGCCGTTGAGGCGGTCGATCCATTGCTGCGGGTTGCGGATCTCGGTCATGGTGGGGAGGCGCTCGGAACACTCCCACGCCCGGTTCAAGAGTTCGGGGCCGCCTGTGGCTTCCACCGTCTCAATGAACGCCTCGCCGGCGGCGTACTGGTTCAGCTTGGCCTCGATGCCGATCATGCGCTGCACCAGCTTGGACACCCCCTTGGCCGAGTTGCGGCGCTGGCGCAGCACCCGGGCGAAGCGGGTGGCGTCGGGGATGCGACCGGCTCCGGCCCGGTCCATGGTCACGTCGCCGTGGCC
>JAPPKI010000040.1 GCA_028820035.1 bacterium
AATCTTTCCTATATCACAATAGAATTCCTGTAGTTTGTGCGAAAGATTGTCAAAAAATGGAAGGCTGAAGGAAAACCCCTGGTCAAAGACGTGTAGAAGTAAGCAATGACGCTCAAGTCACGTCAAAGCCCCTCAGAGCCTGTTTACAAAATGGGACTCATTCACGGAATTCCCCAACAAAACCCCCAGGAGCTACTCGATGCCACCTCTACCACCCATACTCCCGGAGCACAGGCTCCACATCGGCATCCACTCCGGCCAGGTTGAACGTGAACGTCACCAAGGTCGGCCAGAAGGATGCCAGGCCAGAACGTCGCCGCGAGGTGGAGGCCAAAAAGCGCTCTGCCAGCGATGAATAGCGGTCCCCTTCACGGGGCAGTAGGCAGGAAATGGTGAGGAGTATGAAAATCTACCCGCGTAAATGCCGTGTATGCGGGCATCCCGGTGAAGTCGCCTACCGCCCCTACTTCTGGGTGGACCGGGAATGGTGTCTGTATTGTGGGGCGGCCTTGGTGGTTCGCTAGTCACACACCGGCTCTTCTAGGTCCGACGTATCAACTGCCGCCGGTGGGAGCGTGAACAGGACCTTAGCCAGCTCGCCAAGCTCTCGCTACTGAGGACCCGCTGGCCGCCAGATGCAGGATTGACATCGAGCCGATGCGCAGAAACTTCGAGCAATTCCTGTGCACCGCGAACGAGACGACGGATACCCGGTTCCAATACTTCACAGCCGCCGCCCATTTGCTGCTGGCGATCATTGAGGAGAAACCGGCCGAAAGCGAGCAGTGGGAACGGCTGATGGACGCGACGGAGAACGACCTCGCGTTCCTCTACCTTCAAATCACTTGCCGATTGAACCCCTTGTCAACAGCGCATAGCCTCGGCGCAGCCATTGAGACGACTTGTGACTGGAGAAGTCAATGGCAATGTTTCACCCGAACCTGCTGAGCGCTGGCGCCACCATCATTCCTCCCCACAACCGCGTTCACGCCACGGGCTTCTTATACAATGCACCGCGCTACACCCACCAAAAACAAAACACGACTTGGTTCGTCACCTGCAGGCACGTCTACGAGGGGATTTACGATGGCCACGACACGGCCCACGTCTGGATCAACCGTCGAGACGGCAGTGGCGCGACCCCTGTTCCGGTGCCCCTCAGAGACAATCTCGACAGGCCGCTCTGGACTGTCCACAGCGAACACGATGTGGCCGTGCTCGCTGTCGGGGGAGTCCTCGGCAAGGAACTGATAGGCGAGATCGCCGTTGAGGTATTCCCCCAAAGAGATCACTCGCTCACAAAGTCCGAAGCCCAGAGTGTTGGGGTTTCCGAGGGGGATGGCGTCTTTATCCTCGGATTCCCGGTCGGATGGAAACGATCATTCCACCACTATCCGGTCGTCCGGTATGGCATCATCGCCCAAATCAGGGGGCTGTTCGACGGCTGGCACTCGACATACCTGGTCGATGGATCAGCGTTCGGGGGCAACAGTGGCAGCCCGGTCATCACCAAATTCGAGGTGGCGAGCATCAGGGGACTCCAAGCTAACAGTGAAACCCACTTGATCGGCATGGTGAGCGCCTACGCGACCAACCCGGCCTCAGTAGACGAGACCCCCAGAACAACAGGTGTTGACGAGACTGAGCGCAATAGAGAACGCAGACCTGATAATCGTGATCCCGATGGATCACATCAACGAGACAATCGACCATGCCAACAACGAACTCAAGAAAGAGATGGCTCAGGTGCTGGACCAGACTCCCCCTCCTGCTTCAGGTCAATGAGCGGGACCTGCCCCCTCCGGCAGACAAGCGAGGGGCGAACCATGTTCGCCGACAGCAGCTTCTCCCTCTCTGTGGCCTCTGGGATTTCAGCTTTCTCGTAAAGCTTCCTTGTCAACACAACCTAGTCAAGATTAAGTCGGATTTGAGGGGTGAGAACTTTGTTACGAGAGAGCGGTTGCTCAGAGGCCATCGCCCGGAGGGAGATGGGATTCAGCGGTATACGGTCTCCCAGGGTGGCCGTTCGGTCTTCCCTTCCAACCACCTCTCCAGCTGGTACTTGGGGTAGCTCAGCTTGTCTTTGAACCTTGCCCGGCTCCTCAGAAGTCGCCTCGGTTCCCGATAGCGGTCGAACGCTTACTCGTAGAATTCGTCGTGAGTGGCGGCTAGCACCATTAACTTATCGGCCAACTCAACGTCGCCCGCGCCCGAAGTCGCCACTGCCGACATCTCGACGTAGTAGGTGGCGAGCATCGCGTGCTCGGCCGCCGAGTGGACTGGAAGTCCGTTGTTGGTTGGATTCTTGCGCGTCCGCTCTTTGAGCAGATCCAGCCGCTGATGGAACGCTTCGGCAATGGATGTGGCAGCAGAGCCAACCGCCGCGGCGAGCATCGCGCACTTCCAGCAGTCCGAGTTGTCGCCATCTGGCTGGCCGCACTCTGAGCAAGGAACCAACACGCGCTGGAGCCTAGTTGTTCGCAGTCTCGGCTGGTGCGGCCAGAAGAACCGCAACGCGGCGGCTGAAATCAGTAGATGTGTCGTCTCAGCTTGGCCTGTCCGTAGTGTTGCCCGTTGCATTGTGTGTTCCGTTTGACGGAGTGTGCCGC
>JAPPKI010000357.1 GCA_028820035.1 bacterium
CCTTGGAGCGGCCGTTTCCACGCTCGAGGATGACGCAGTACAAGCAACAGCGACACCCGCCGCGGCTCCCACAGCAATGCCAACCGCTTCAGAAGATGGCGGAGAAGCGGCCGCCGCGCCGGATCCCACCACGGCACCTACTGCCGCGGCGTCGACTCCTGCGGAGCCAGAGGCCCAGCCCAACGAGGAAATGGCCAGCGAGGGAGTCGGTGGCCAATGGATTGTCGATATGTCCATCGCCGAGTTCAACTACGACGAGTCCGCAGGCACATTTGTCGGATTTCGAGTCGAAGAAGAGCTGGCCAGCATCGGGTCCACAACGGCGGTAGGGCGTACCCCCTAGTCAGCGGCTCATTGACCATTGACGGCGAAACCGTGACTTCGGTCACGATTGAGGCTGACATGACCGGCATCATCACCGATGACAGCCGCCGTGATCGCGCCATCCAGTCGGCGCTCAGCACCGGCAGCTTCCCCACGGCACTCTTCACGCTCACCGAGCCCATCGATTTGGGCGACGATCCTGGCTCCGGCGGCCCCATCAATACCACCGCAGTCGGCGAGCTCACCATCAAGGACATCACCCGCACCGTGGAGATCCAACTGGAAGCCCAACTAGTGGACTACACCGTCGTGGTGGTGGGCTCCACTGAGGTGGTCTTCGCCGACTACGACGTGACCGTCCCCCGGGTGCCCATCGTGTTGTCGGCCGAAGATCACGGCATCGTCGAGATCCAGCTGTTCTTCACCCGGGGGTAGGCGAGAACCAGCGGTCGCGGTAGCACTTGCCGGGACCTGTGGGGCGCAGTTCTGGAATACTCAGGACGTGTTTCGCGTCACCCAGTTTTCCGATACCCACTTCAGCACCAACCCAGAAGGGGAGTCGCGCAATACCGACGACACCTGGGACGCGGTGTTTGCCGATGCGTTCGATGCGGCTCGGCCGCTTCCCGATCTGGTGGTGATCACCGGCGACATCGCGAACGATGGCACTCAAGCCGAGTACATGAAGATTGCTGAAAAGTTCGACCGCATCCCGGTTCCCGCCGTCGTGTGTCCGGGAAATCACGACCGGCAGGTGCCCTTCGATGCCATATTGCCCCGGCCAGGGCTGAGCAACGGGCGCACTTGGAGGGTTGAGAACTGGCTGTTCCTGTTCGCCGACTCCAATGCGGATGGGCGAGAGCGTCGCCCAGATGGCTCTCTGGTAGACACCGAGGATCGGACCATGCAGCACGGTCGCTTCGGAGACCCCGAGGTTGTGTGGATGGCAGAGACCGTCGGTCAAAGTGATGCCGACCACGCTTTCGTTTGGACTCATCACCCACCAGGGGTTGCCGGCTTCTTCAAGAGCGAAGTTCAAGATGCCGAATTCGCTCGGCTGATCGACAAGGCCCCCACCATCCGCGGAGTAGGAGCTGGCCACACGCACACCAACACGATTCTGGAATGTGCGGGACGCCCCATACACCAGTGCCCGTCTCTCTCGGTCAACTTGAACATGAAGGAGTACACCACGCTCCCGCCCGGATACCGGACCTACGAGTTCTCTGAAGACGGCTCGATCGCCAGCGAAGCACACCTGGTGGGCGAAGAACGGTGGCCAAGGAGTTCCCTAAACGAGCCCGCTCGCCGCATGCTCCGCGGCGAGATCAGCTATGAGGAGATGAAAGCTGAACTGGCTGGCGAGAAATTCTTGTAGTCCCGCATACATCTGGCCTTCTCGCCGCAAAGTGATCTGTGCTGTTCAAGCATAAACATTCTTAGATTTGTACTAAAATAATATTGGAATTAGTCCAGAGTCATGCTACAGTGGCTCCATGGCGTCAAGCGAGACACCGGCCCCCGCCGATCTGTTGCGGCAGCACGGCTTGCAGGTCACTGCTCAGCGAATTGCCGTGATCCGTGCCGTTTCGGCCTATCCTCACGGTACCGTTGAGGATGTGGCCGAGGCGGTCCACAACGACATCGGCGCCATCTCTCGCCAGGCGGTATACGACTCGTTGGGGATGCTCGCCGACAAGGGCCTGATACGCCGGATCCAGCCCGCCGGGTCGCCCGCTCGCTACGAAGACCGGGTAGGCGACAACCACCACCACCTGATCTGCCGCTCCTGCAATCAGATGGTCGACGTCGACTGCGCGGTGGGCTACACCCCGTGTCTCACCGCGGCCGACGACTCCGGATACGAGATCGACGAGGCCGAGGTCATCTACTGGGGCCGCTGCCCCGAGTGCTTTGCCGCTGACAAGGAGCCGGCGGCCCAATGAACCAACTAACAATCCACACAACTCAAAGGAGACTCCAATGACTGAGAGCGCGAGCCAGTGCCCGTTTTCTGGGGCCAATACCGCCAAAGGAACCTCGGCCACCGAGCAGTGGTGGCCTGAGCAGCTGAACCTCAAGATTCTGCACCAGCACTCACCGGATGCCGACCCGATGGGGGAGGGCTTCGACTACGCCGCCGAGTTCGAGTCGCTTGACCTGGCCGCGGTCAAACAGGACATCGCCGATGTGCTGGTCGACTCCAAAGACTGGTGGCCTGCCGACTACGGCCACTACGGCCCGCTGATGATCCGCCTCACCTGGCACGCCGC
>JAPPKI010000520.1 GCA_028820035.1 bacterium
GGTACCACGGCCACCGCTGGGCGAACAGGATGTGGTCGCGGACCTGTGCCGACTGTTCATCGAACAGCGGGCTCAGGTTCTCCCCGGGCAGATCCGAGGCGTCCACCCCGGCCAACTCCAAGATGGTGGCAGCCAGGTCGGTATGGCAGGTGAGCGACTCGGTGGCCGTTCCCGCGGTAGTCAGCCCCGGTGCTGACAGGTACAGCGGAATCCGCATGGTCTCCTCGTAGTTCCATGGCCCCTTGGAGCGCAGCCCGTGCGAGCCGCACTGATCGCCGTGGTCAGAGGTGAACACCACCACGGTGTTGTCCCACTGGCCGATGTCGTCCAAGGCGTTGAGGATCACCGCCAGGCACTGGTCGCTGAGCTGGTGGAGCTTCACGTAGTAGTCGAGCTGGCGAAGCCACAGGTCGCGGTCGCCGGGGTCCATCGGCCCCGGGGTGCTGTTGCGCTCCATCTCCAGCAGCCAACGGCGATGCACCTCGGGCTTGGAGTGCAGGTCGTCGTCGAAGTTCTCGGGCAGCTCGGTACACCACCGCTCCATCTCGTGGGCGAAGGCGGGCAGGTTGGTGGCCCGGCCCCACTTGCGCCGGTCTAGCTTCTCCCGGCTCTGGGCCACGTAGTCGGGCTCTTGCTCCCAGAACCAGGGCTGGTCGAGCGGGAACCACATGATGTCGTGGGGATTCACCAAGCCCACGGTCAAGAACCACGGCTCGTTGGCGTTGCGCTGGTCGCGCAGCCAGGCAGCCGAGTCGGCGGCGATGGGCTCGTCGAATTCGGTGCCGCTTCCCGGAAGCCCCCAAAAGGCCATGTCGTTGCCGGTCCAGTCGGAGAATCCGTAGGCCTCCATGTCGGGTTCGGCCGCGGCCTCGAGGTGCCACTTGCCCTTGTAGGCGGTGCGGTAGCCCGCCTCCCGCAGCCGATGGCCCAGGGTGGGGATATCGGTAGAGAGCTGGGTGTTGTTGGGATAGCTGGAGTTCTCGGTCACCCCGTGCTCGTCCATGTGGAGCCCGGTGAACAGCGTGGCCCGCGACGGCGAGCACGGCGAGGTGTGGGTGTAGTGGCGGCGGAACTCCAGCGACTGGTCCAACAGGCGCTGGCGGGCCGGAAGCGGCACATCGGATGGCAGCCAGTCTCGCTGGCGCTCCTGGTCGGAAACCAACAGCAAAATGTTGGGAGGGCTGCTCTCCGGCATCATCGGGAGCGTAGCGGCGATTGGTTCTCGATTTCTTGCGCTTCCAATTGATTAGTGCTGAACTAACGCCCTGAACGGCGTCTATTCGCGCGGACCCTAGGGGGGATCAATGAAAGCACGTTCTTGGCTGTATTCACTTCTGGCCATCTTGTTGGCGTTTTCGCTTGTTGCCACTGCTTGTGGCAATGACGATGATGACCCAGGGGCAGGTGATGCCCCGTCGACGGCTACAGATGATTCCGGCGACGGCGCTGCCGACGTCTCTGGCGACGATATGGCCGACGACTCCGGCGATGCTGCCGCCGACGATGCGGGCGACGATATGGCCGACGACTCCGGCGATGGAGCCGCTGACGATGCGGGCGATGGCCCCGCAGATGACGCCGTGGTCATGGAGGAAATCGGGCCACCTGAAGACACCGTGGTCACCGTCTGCGATGCGCCGTCGTTCACGCAGATCTATGCCAAGGTGATGTCCAACCGGGGCTTTGCCGAGAATCGGGGATTCGAGATCGATTTTGTGGCCTGCCACTCCGGTCCAGCCCAGGCGGCGGCGCTGGTCTCTGGCCAGGTTGATATCGCGCTGAACACCCCCGACAACATGCTGGGCATCCGCAACGCCGATTTCGACGTGGTGATGTTTGCTCAGGCCGTAGACAACCACTTCTTCGACATCGTGGTGTCCAACAACTTCGGTGAGGTCGACTGCCCGCAGGGCGACTGGGAGTGCGCCATGGCGGCCCTGAACGGCACCCGGGTGGGTGTGGTGGCCCGGGGTGCCGCCGCCGAGCAGATCGCCCGCCAGCTCTTGGACTCCGCCGGTTTCGATCCCGACGACACCACCTACATCGCCACCGGCTTGGCCGGTACCACGCTGGCCGCACTGGAGTCAGACGAGGTGGACTGGGCCATCACGTTTGAGCCCGGTTTGAGCCGAGCCGAACTCGATGACATCGGCTACGCCCCGTTCCGGCTGAGGGCCGGCGATGGGCCGACCGAGCTGGACTGGCCATCTGCGGTGATCATCACCGCCCGCTCCTATTGGGATGCCAATCCCAACACCGTGCTGAACTACCGAGCAGCGATACTCGAGTCCATGGAGTGGTTGCGCGATCCGGCCAACCGCGACGCGGTTTTGGAGGAACTGGACGCTCATTTGGGTCTTGATCCTGACGTCGCCGAATACGTCTTCGACCGGAACATCGGCTCGATGACGGTGACCGCCGAACTCGACCCGGTCCGGATCCAGAACAACGTGGACTACGCCGTCGGCCGGGGCATTCTCGCGGAGGCCCAGGAATTCGGCGAGTTCGCGGTGGGCCCGGGCATCGATATCATCTTGCCGGCAGCGCTGGTGCCCGAGACGACAACCGTCAGCATCTGTCAGGCACCCT
>JAPPKI010000074.1 GCA_028820035.1 bacterium
CACCTCGACATCGCTTCGGGTCTGAGCCGATGCCGCTGGCGAGACCAGCGCAGCTAGCAGGGCGACCGCCAAGGCGAGGGCTGTGAAGGAAAGGGGTTTCACCATATTTGACACGAGGAGGAAGCTAACGCAGCCCAATGCCTGACTCCCCATCAAGGGTGCTCAATTGCTATTGGGTGGACCTTTCCTTAGCCCGGAACCGGGATCCTGAACAGCTTGGCCGGGTTGTCGGCCAGTTCGGACCTAGGACTGAATAATGCGCTGTGTCGCAGCTAATCGCAGGGAGAGCGCAGAAGAACCACCGAACTTAGCCACAGGGGAAGGTACAAACTCCCGGCGCGTTCATCGTGCCCAGACGCCGCCGTCGAGCACGGCCACCGCGTAGTCGGTCGAAGGTACGAACCCCCGGCGCGCTCATCATGCCCAGAGGGTGCAGATCGGGGCAGCAATGATGCGGTCGTCAAGCTTGAACGGCCGTGGGCCAGTGTGCAGCACCACTCCGGCAGCGAATCGGTCGCCGAGTTGGTCCCGCAACCAGGCGAGGTGACGAGCATCTCTGGCGGTGGGGCCGCTCGTCGCTTTGATCTCGATGCCGACAATTCTTCTGGCATTGAGTTCGGCAACCACGTCGACTTCACGTTCCCCACGTTCTAGGCGTAGGTGGTATAGGCGGGGCCTGTTCGCGGCTGTTTCCACCTCAGCTCGGAGTTGAGCAGTGACGAAGATGTCGAGCAGCCGCCCGAGCAGGCCGCCGTCGCTTCGCACTGCCGCTTGGTCGATCTGGAGCGCCGAGGCCCACAGTCCCGAGTCAACCACGCTCCGCTTCGAAGCCAGTGTCAGCCGCTTGAGCCTGTTGGACGTCCACGCTGGCAACTCATCGACAACCAGAAGGTTCTCGAAGAGACGCTTGTAGGCGGCGGCTGTCTTGGAGTTGACGTCTGCGGCGTCATAGATCGTCTTGTCGGTGGCAACACCGCCGGCATTCAAGGCATAGGCTTCAAAGAACCTGCGCAAGCGGACGGGGTCGGGACTCGGCCCAATAGTCTCAGGATCACGGGTGAACATCTGGCCCAGATAGCTCTGCATCCATCGGGAGCGGAGTTGGGGCGATCGAGCAATCACTGCTTCGGGGAAGCCGCCTCGCAGGGCGAGGTCGGCATAGCCGAGGATGTCGGGTGGGTCGGGCGGCACGAGCAAGTCGTCGCCGTCTGCTACTCGATCCAAGAAGGGCTTTGTGGCCCGACCAAGCTGCTCGGCAACAGTAAGAGGATGCATCACTATTCGTATTACCCGACCAGTGCCTGGCCAAGTCTGACCTTGCAGATCTGCGTACACCGACCCGGTGAGCAAAAATCGGCCGGGTCGCCGTTCGCTGTCCACAGCCCGCTTGACCGCTCCCAGCACAGCGGGCACCTCCTGCCATTCGTCTAGCAGTATTGGCTCTGGCAAACCTTGCAGTGCCGCATCAGGGTCGGCCTCGAAGATGGCCGCCTCGTTTGGGCTGTCCAACCGAACCACGCTGGCGGCATACCTCTTGGCGGTTGTGGATTTCCCGACAGCTCGCGGCCCTACCAGCATCACTGCTGGAAACTCGCTCAAGATTTCCGCTAAAAGCGGGTCGACCATCCGGGGGTGGTAGCTGCTAGTAGGGGGCATTGGAAACACGATACCCGTTTGCAGATGAAACTTATCCTAATTTTCACAATCTTCTAATACTAAGATTTCGACCGATTCAATACTAATTTTCAGATGATTGTAGTACCAATTTCCGCAACTTTGGATGGCTAGGGAACTGGGATCCCGAACAGCTTGGCCGGGTTGTCGGTCAGGATCTTGCGCTTGCGCTCGTCGCTGAGGTCGTCGCACTCCACCAGCAGCTTCACCGAATGGGGGAAGTCGCTGAGGTCGTGGCGCCACTGGGCGGCTCGCCCCCGTGGCCGTCGGAGTCGATCACGTAGTACCCGTACTTGCCCATCCCACCATCGTCGCGCCTTCAGCCCAGTAAGGCCAGCGAGTCCAACTCTGGCTAGTTCAGCCCCAGCACTACTGCCAGGGCAGTGTCCACTCCCCACTGCTCCTCAGGGGTGAGCCGGCCCACAAGATCGCCCAATCGGCCCGCGTCCACCGCACCGATCTGCTCTACCAGCACTTTGGTTGCGGTCCCGTCCACATGGACTTCAGGGCGGAAGGACGCGGGGCGGGCACTGGTGGACGTCGGCGCCATCAGAATGACCGAGCGAGGCAGCAGGGCATCCGACTGCACGATCACGCCGAACCTTTCCCCCTGCTGTTCATGGCCAACTCCTCTGAGAAGACGAAGTCGGAAGACATCACCTCTCTGCACGCATGCTCTCCATCAGCTCCGCGACGGCGAGCATCTCGTCCCGATCGATTTCGTCGGCCTCCAGTGCTTTGGCCTCAGCCGCTAGAGAATCCATGTCGTACAGACGGTCCGCCGCCTCAACCAGGGCACCCCGGATCGCTTCCGATTGAGACAGACCAGTCGAGGTGAGCCGATTAAGAGCGCCAACCGCCTCATCATCGAGTCGAACCGAAACAGCATGAGCCACGGGTAGAGTGTATCACA
>JAPPKI010000450.1:0-1497 GCA_028820035.1 bacterium
GATCTCGTTGGCCCGGTCGAGGTTGTAGGCGTACTGGCGCACTTCGGGATTGTGGAAGTCGCCGGCCGCCGGGCTCACCGACGACCACTGCGGATAGCCCAAGCCGTGCTGGACTCCGTCGATCATGGCTGTTTTGTCCATGGTGTAGGCAACGGCCTGTCGGAATGCCGTGTTCTGGAACCAATGCAGTTGCACCGGATCGACATACGGCTCGCCCGCGTCGTTCGACCCGGGGTTCTGATTGAACGCCAAGAAATTGGTACTGAACCCGGGGCCTCGGCGATGCAGGGTGAAGTTCTCCGCCTCGGCCACGGGATCGAGCACGGCGAACTCCTCGCCCAGAACGCCGTGCAAATCGGTGGTGCCGTCGCGGAACAATTCCAGTTCGTCTTCGAGCTCTTCCACGATCAACTGCTCCACCCGGTCGAGATACGGCAATTGCCCACCAGCGTCGTCAGTTAGCCAGTAGTCGGGGTTCCGCTCGAATACGAAGCGCTCACCGGGTGTGTACTCCCCGATGGTGAACGGGCCGGTGCCGATTATCTCGGTGGGATCGGTGTCGATGCCCCAAAACTCCGTGAAGGTGCCCGCCTCGATAGGACCCTCGACGATGTGCTTGGGGTAGATGGCGGTGCCCATTGAGCGCAGGAACGGCGCGAACGGCTGCGGCAGTACGAATTCCACGGCGTGGTCATCCAGGGCCGTCACCGTCATCTGCGACTGCTCCCACTGGCCGGTCTCGTCATTCAGGAACCGGAACTCGAAGGAAGCCCGGCTCGCCGCTTGGAAGTCGTCGTTGTAGATGACCCGGTTGAACGTGAACTCCACGTCGTAGGCCGTGAACGGGGTGCCGTCGTGCCACTGCACGTCGTCGCGCATATGGAACACCCAGCGCAGTCCGTCGTCGGAGCGCTCCCACGACTGCGCCAGCAGCGGCTCAATCTCATCGTTCAACCACGACGTTTCGGTGAGGCCCTCGAACAGGTACCCCAGCACGCCCGACGATCCGGCGTCCCTGGCCAGCGCGAGGTTGAACGTGAGGGGCTCGGAGATCGTCGCCACCGTGAGCGTGCCCCCGTGATCGCCGATCTCATAGGAGAATCCCTCGGCGTTCCGACGTAATTCCTCCACGATGGCCATAGACGGAACAAGTCCCCCGAACTGAGCCGCCGCCGCCATGCGACGCCGGAGCTGCTCCAGAGTGGACTGACCCACCGGATCGATTGCCTCGCTCTCATCGGGCGGCGTAGGCTCGGCGGTCGGTTCGGGCGGCGCAGCCGTGGGCTCAGCAGTAGGCACGGCAGTTGGATCGGCAGTCTGCTCAGCAGTAGGCACGGCAGTCGGCTCGGCAGTTGGGTCAGGAGGATCCGCGTGCGGCGTGACGGTCGCTTTGGGCGTCGGCGCGGCGGGAGAGGCATCATCATCCGAACAGGCGACAGCGACGGCGAGAATCAGCACGAACACAGCACCAATCCAACGTTTTCGATTCACTCCAGC
>JAPPKI010000450.1:1507-2586 GCA_028820035.1 bacterium
GGGGAAGGACGAACTAATTGCGGCGGGCGGCCCAGCCGATGATGGACCGCCGCAAACCCCGGGGGGACTTGCTGGAAAGCAATGCTAACACCTTGTTGTGGCGACCAGTCACAACCTCGGGCCGGGCCCGGGCCGCAGCCCGCAGCGCCTCTGAGGCCACTGCTTCGGCGCTTTGCCACCCCACCGACGGCCAGCCGTCGAGATTCCAGCGTCCCCTTTGGTGGAACTCGGTGCGAGTGAGTCCCGGCAATACCGTGGTCACCGTCACCCCGGTGCCCTTGTGTTCCTCGTACAGGGCCTCGCCCAGGCTGGTGATGAACGCCTTGGTGGCCGAGTACACCGCAGTCATGGGCATGCCCTGGAGCGAGGCCATCGACGACACCAGGATCACCTGGCCCCGGCCCCGATCGGCCATCGTCCTCAGAGCGGCATGGGCGAGCCGCGTCAACGCCACCACGTTCACCCCGATGGTCTCCGCCACCTCAGCTCCGTCTTGGTCATAAAACGGCCCCTCATAGCCCAGCCCGGCATTGTTCACCACCAGGTCTAAGGGCGCTTCCTCGGCCACCACCCGCTTCTCCACCGCGGCCAAACCCTCTGGATCACACAGGTCGGCCTCCAGTACCTCCACATCCAATTGACCCATGCTGGCCCGCAACTCAGCAGCCAGTTCCTCTAGTCGGTCGCCGCTACGGGCTACTAGCACCAAATCAACCCCCGCAGCGGCCAATTGCACTGCCATCGCCCGGCCGATTCCCGTCGATGCCCCAGTGACCAACGCCCGCTCCCACCGAGGCGTCCGCGACCGTCCCAACTTGTTTCCGAGCATCCTCATCCCGCCCAAACCTGTATCACTCCCCCCGCCAAGCTAGCGAGTGGTCAGCTGACGGTGGCAGAGTCGCTGAGTAGGGCGACGTTGTCGTGGGAGACTTCCACGAAGCCGCGCTCGACGGCGATGGTGGTCTTGGCGCCGTCGGTGGTGTACACCCGGACGTCGCTGGGCACCAGGACACCCAGGAAGGGCACGTGGCCGGGCTGGAACGCGATCTCTCCGTCGGTGGTGCGGGCCACCACCATCT
>JAPPKI010000243.1 GCA_028820035.1 bacterium
GGGTGTGCATCAACCCGCCGGAACCCACTCCTGCGTTGTTGCACACCACGTTGACCTGCCCGAATCGGGAGAAGGCCGCTTCGGCGAGATCGTCCATGTCCCCCTCCGAGCTCACGTCGGTGAGCACGCCCACTGCGTCCACCCCGGCGTCGTTCAACTCGGCCACCGCGGCGTCCATAGCCGGCCCTTCCACGTCGGCGATCATGAGGCGGACCCCAGCCGCGCCGAATCGATCAGCCATGGCCCGGCCCATACCGCTGGCCCCGCCGGTGATTACTGCTGTTTTGCCCTCAAGAGTGTCCATGGGCCGACGCTACTGCTTGCCTGGAGGCCGAGCCGATGTCGGCGGCGAGGAAAGCTCGTACGGGCCGATCGACTTTCCAAGGCAACCTGGAGGCCGAGCCGATGTCGGCGGCGAGGAAAGCAGGACCACTAGGGTTCCCGCCGTGAGCAAGGTAAACGCCGTAGTGATGTACCCGCTGGCCATGGATGAGTCGGAGCTCGACGACCTTCACCGCCGGTTCCCTGCGGTTCAGTTCCACAACATTCCCTATTTCGAACCCCACGGGCTGCGGGACGCCAAGGCCAAAGGCCGGGTCACCGAAGGGCTGTTGGCCACGGCACCGTCCCTGACAGAGGTTGAGAAGGAGACAATTGCGGCAGCCGATGTGCTGATGGCCCTCGACCTGCCTCCAGGGATTAGAGATTGGGCGCCCCGATTGCGGTGGGTGCAGGCCATCGGGGCGGGTATCGGCCAGTTGGAGCCGGCCAAGCTGAAGGCCAAGGGCATTGCGTTGACCATCGCGGCCGGGGTGGCTTCTGCCCCGATTGCCGAGTTCGCCGTGGGCCGTCTGCTGGAGGTGTGGAAGGACATCCGGGTGCTGGAGCGCCAGCAGAAGGACCATCACTGGCAAATGCACCAGGGCTTGTTGGTGAAGGGGAAGACCATCGGCATCGTTGGCCTGGGAGCCATCGGCCGGGATGTAGCCCGTCGGGCCAAGGCCTTCGAGACCACCGTTTTGGGCAACCGCCGTTCGGCGCAACCCGGCGACACCGACCCCGATGTCGATGAGCTGTACGGCCCTGATGGGCTGGACGAGATGCTGGCCCGCTGCGATGCGGTGGTGTTGAGTGCTCCCCACACACCAGAGACCGTCGACCTGCTTGACGCCGAACGCCTCGGGCGGCTCAAGCCGGGAGTAGTGCTGGTGAATGTGGGGCGGGGAACGATCATCGACGAAGCCGCGTTGGTGGCCGCTTTGGAATCGGGCCAGGTGGGGGCCGCGGTGCTGGACGTGACCCGGGAGGAGCCGCTCCCCGCCGACAGCCCCCTGTGGGATGCCCCCAACATGTACTTGTCTCCCCATTGCTCCACCGCCCGAGAGGGCTACAACGAAGCGCTGATGGAATTGTTCTGCGACAACCTGGAGCGTTTTCTGGCCGACGAACCGCTGCGCAACGTGGTGGATCCCGACCGGGTCTATTAGGAATACGTCAAAGCCAAACCGTGAGGAGAAAGCTCATGCCGTCAGATGCATACAACGCCGCGGTCGCGGCCATAAGGGAGCAGATGCAACAAGCGAACGCCGGACCACCGCCTGACCTGGAGACGATTCGGGCTGGGTTTGAGGCGTCGTACAGCTCAAGGCCCATTCCCGACGGGGTGATTTTCACTCCGGTGGACGCCGGTGGGGTATCCGCCGAGTGGGTGACACCCTCAGTGGTGGAGGGCAATCGGGCCATCATCTACTTGCACGGCGGCGGCTATGTGGTGGGCAACCTCAACACCCACCGCCACGTGGTGAGCCGATTGGCGGTCGAGGCCAAGGCCCGGCTGTTGAATGTGGACTACCGCCTCGCTCCCGAGAATCCCTACCCGGCCGCGCTGGACGACGCCATGGCGGCGTGGCAATGGCACCTGGCCAACGGAGGAGAGGCGGCCCACACTGCTATCAGCGGCGATTCCGCCGGTGGGGGACTGACCATCGCGCTGTGCATGAAGCTGCGGGACGAGGGCTTGGAGCAGCCCGCCTGCGCGGCTCCCATCTCGCCGTGGACCGACTTGACGTTCTCGGGCGACTCAATGACCGAGCGGGCTGAGCGCGATCCCATGCTGTCGGGCGGCGACGCCCTGCATGGCATGGTCATGGCCTACGCGCAAAGCGTGGATGCTGCTGACCCCTACATCTCGCCTGTGTTCGGCAAGTTCGAAGACCTGCCCCCCATGATGATCCAGGTGGGCACCGAGGAGGTGCTCTACGACGACAGCACTCGCGTTGCTAAAGGTATCGAGAGCGCCAGCGGCTGCGTGGAGTTCCGCCCCTGGCAAGACATGATGCACGTTTGGCACTTGCTCGCCGGCGTCGCCCCCGAAGCAGAAGAGGGCATCGCCGAGCTGGCTGCCTACATAGCGGAGAGGACTTAGCTAGCCGCCAACCTCGCGCCCAAGGTGCGGAGCTGTTGGGTTCCGGCGCCCAGGCTGCATTCGATGTGCTTGTTCCACAGGGTGTAGCGGTGTAGCGGGTAGTCGACGCTCACCCCCATGCCGCCGTGGACGTGCTGGGTGGCGTGGGCCA
>JAPPKI010000212.1 GCA_028820035.1 bacterium
GGTGTGTGTCAGGCATCTCAATCTCAACTACTGGAACAACGATTGATACCTTAGACATATCAACCCTCCGCCACTATCGGATCACCAGACACGGCCCAAGAGTTGGCAGGCACCGTGAACGTCGCGGTGCGGCGCTCAACCTTGCCGGCGCTGACCACGTAGCCCTCTTGGCCGCTGGTAAGCGATTGAGACCCCGAGGTGGCCGGTTTACCAGACACCGCACCACCTTCGGCGGATTGAGTCAGCGTCAGCGCTATCGACACGATTGCTCCCGCTGCCGATGTCACCGGAACCGCAGACACCACGACCGGCACCGCATACGCCCAATCGGCGTCGCGCCGGCGGATCACACACACAGCGTCCACCATGCTCAACAGCTTCTTCGACTCGCTGGTGTACCGCAGCGAAGCTGTGGCGGTGAAACCGCAGTTCACGCCATCAGCGGTCAAGCCGATTGTGCCACCGCTGCCGATGACCCGCCGGCGATCAGTTTCTACCGTGCCAGTCAACACCAGCGGTCCGTCGAGAGAGCCGATCAGGTCGGCCTTGGCGGACGAAGTGCCAACGCAGAAATCTGCTTGGGTAGCACGGTAGGAATCAGGCATCAGCTATCCGCCGTGGCGAACGTCACTTCGGTGATGAGCGACGGGTTGATGCGGGCTCGACCGAACAGGCCGGCCTGGTTCAACTGGTAGTTGGGGCCAGCCGGGTTCGTCTCCGGGGTGAAAAAGCTTGTGACGGGCATATCGATAGCCATCGTCAGCGCCTTGCGGGTGCCGACGTACACGACCCAGGCGTTGCTGCCGCCGGTCTGCGGAACAGCCACACTGTTGGACACGATGATGTCGATGCCGAACAGGCGGCCAGACCAGCCCTCCTGGGTGCGGATGCGGTTGTCGAGCACCTGGTCGGTCAACATATCCCACTGGAAACCGCGGTCCAACATATCGAGTTGCAGCACGGAGAACAGCTCGGGGGAGATGAGCATCCACAGGGTGCCGGGCGTCTGACCGTCCAAGCTTTGGCCGGAGATCACGTTCTTCCGGTAGAAGTGCCGTGCAGCCTGGCGTGCAGCCTCCGCGATCAGCCTGAGGCCCGTACCCTTGTAGTAGTTGGGACCGGTCAGGGTGAGCACGTTGGTGGTACCCGAGCCGACGGCCAGCTTGTCCGCAGAATCAAACGTCAGGCCGGCGACATAGGCTGCGAGGTTGGCGTCGATGTACAGCGCCGTGTTGATGGCACCCTTGGCCCGCATCCTCTCCAGCCAGCCGATATCGGGGGACTGGCGGATGTCCTCATACCGTGCCTTCTGCACCACCTCATAGGTCTGGTCCATGATCAGCTTCAGCTGGGCGGCGGACTGCTCGGTGGGCGTCTTCCAATCCGCGCCCCTGGTGCGCTCAGTCACCGTGGCCGGGATGGTCACGTCCTGAATCTCGACGTCGTAGGCACCGCTGATGTCCTGCTCATGGTCACGGTTGAACAGAGCCGCCCAAATCGAGTTTTGGTACAGGTCCACCGTTGTCTGGCGGCTGAATGCGGTGAGCAGGTCGTCA
The DNA here is from genome assembly GCA_028820035.1 of bacterium. Lineage (GTDB taxonomy): Bacteria > Actinomycetota > Acidimicrobiia > Acidimicrobiales > Bin134 > Poriferisocius. Next base: position 1,557 of record JAPPKI010000212.1, read on the forward strand.
CTTACTGTAAGGGCCATCGCGGGCCTCCTTCCTTACTCGGTGGCTTGGTCGAGTTTAGCCCGTCTTCAAGAGTTCTTGGTAGTAAGCCTCGAACTCGCTGGTGGTCATGTCCTTGATGGCCTTGGCCTTGGGCTTGGGAGCGTCGGTGGCCGGCTGGGTTTGGCGGCCCAACATCTCGCTCAGGGTGAGCACGGGGGCTAAGTGGGTGGGGGGACTGCCAGTGCTCTCCGCGCCTGTGCCCCCCTCGATTGCGGGTGAGCCCGTGGCCGTGGACTCGCCCTGTGAAGAATCCGTCTCGCTCGGGGTTTCCTCATCCTGCGAATCGGACTCATCGGCCTTGGTGTCGGGAATGAAGATCGTCTGCCCGCTGGTCGGGTTGGTGAACACCCGCTCGGCTATGGACTCCAGCGACTCGCCTGGGGCGTAGTGCTGGAGCGCTGCGCTGAGCGCCTGGATCACGGCCTGCAACTGCTGGACGGTCGGTGTGGGATCAGATTTCTTGCTCATCGGCCACCATCGTATCAGCCGTCGGAGACGGTTCCAGGATTTGTGTGAGCACGTCGAGGTACGGTTGGGCGTCATCATGCTTCAGCATGGCATAGGCCATGGCTCGCGCTTTACGGAGCCCTGACTGCTCGGGCGTGGTGCCATCGTCGTCGTCGGGCAGGATCACGTGCAGGTGACGGGCCGCTTGACTGGCGATGAGCACATCACCGATGTCGTCCAGGCCGCCGGCATCGAGCATATGGATAGCTTCTGCCAGGACTCGCTGGGCGTAGAGCCTCACCGAGGGCCGGTCAATGCCGATCTCCTGCGCTACCAGGCGGGCCTCGGTGTGCTCCACAGACTCGCCCATCTTCCGCCGGCGGTAGGACTCCCGAGCACGCTGATTGTGCCGTAGGCGCTTGGCATAGGCATCGTCGGACTCGCCGGGCCGCTGCGGAGACGCACTAATCGCCATAGTCCCACACTAATCTGATTTGTCAGAATGATCCGGCTTGACG
>JAPPKI010000181.1 GCA_028820035.1 bacterium
TCGCCGATGGCCTCGGGCCACACGTTCACCCCCCGCAGCTTCACCATGTTGTCGCCCCGCCCGGCGAACGGCCCCATGCGCCGCAGCCACGAGCCGCACTCGCACTGGCCCGGCGGGTACAGAAACGACAGGTCCATGATGTTGTAGCGGAACTGGGGTGAACCGGTCTTGTAGATCTCGGTGATCACCAGCGCCCCCTGGGTGCCGTCGGGCACCTGCTCGCCGGTATCGGTGTCCACCACCTGCACCACGAAGCAGTCCTCAAAGATGTGGAGTTGGCCGTTGCGCAGCGGGCACTCGATGGCCACGTTCTGCACCTCGTGGAAGCCGTAGGGCTGGGCCGGGGTCACCCCCCACACCTCTTCGACCCGCTCGGCGTCGCCGATGTGGCCGCCGGGCAGGGCCCGGATGTTGAAGTCGGCCTTGGGGTCGAGGCCCATCTCCACCGCGGTCTCGGCCATCTTCAGCATGTAGTCGCCGGTGGTCAAGATGGCCGCCGCCCCGTACTCATGCGCCAACTCCACCTGTTTGCGGGTGGAGGTCACGTTTCCGGTGCCGGTGGTGAGTACCACGCAGTTGAGCCAGCGGTACAGCGCCTCGTCGAAGGCGTGGGCCCCGTTGTGGGTGGAGTAGGCCCAGGCGTTGACCACCACGTCGCCGGGGCGGATCCCCTCGGCGTACAGCGCCCGGGCCATGGTGATGGCCCCCACCTCCCGGTCCCAGGCGGTGTAGAGGGTGGGCCGAGACCGACCGGTGGTCCCGCCCGACACGTAGAGCCGCATGGGCTCGTTGCGGGCGCCCTCCAGGCCGATGCTCTGGTAGTCGCCCAGCGGGGGGTTCTCATTGATGGACGCCCGGATGTCGTCCACTGTGTAGGCCGGAGCCTTCCACAGGTCGTCGAGGGTACCGAGCTGATCGGGGTGGAAGCCGGCTGCCTCCCACCGCTTGCGGAAGAACGGCACCTGCCAGGCCCGATGGGCTCGGTCTTGGAGGCGCAGCATCTGCTTGCGGGCAATGGTGTCGGGATCCTCGAAGAAAGTTGTCTCGAAGTACTCCGGCGGGGGCGGGAAAAGGCGCTGGATGGCGTCGTAGTCCAGCTCGTGCGGACGGCGCATCCCCGTGCTCATCGCCGAATCCCCGCGCTCAGAGAGCCACCTCCCGTGCTCATAGAACTGCCACGGTACCCGCGCCAAAGCAGCTGGCGACAGGCGGCCAACGCCGCCGCTGCACGAAACCGCAGTCGCCAACTAGCGTTTCGACCGTGAAAGTCATCTCGGCCGATTGCCACATCAACGAGCCGCCCCACGTGTTCGAGCGGGTGCCCGAGGAGTACAAGGACCGCATCCCCCGGATGATGCCCGCCCCCGACGGAGGCGACGGCTGGAGCTTCGACGGCGGGCCGCCCAAGCGCAGCTTCGGCATCGAGGCCATGGCCGGGGTGGCCAAGGAGGACTACAAGCTCTCAGGGATGAAGTTCGAGGAGATCATGCCGGGCAACTACGACGGCACCGCCCATTGCGCCGACATGGACATCGACGGCGTGTGGGGCTCGGTGGTGTACCCGGCCAATTCCATCTTCACCTACCTGGAGCCCGACCGCGGCCTGGCCGTGGCCTGCATGCGGAGCTACAACGACTGGGTGCTCGACGAGTTCCAGGGTGCAGCCCCCGACCGGCTGCGGGGCCTGCCCATGCTGCCCACCGAAGACGGCATGGACGTCACCCTGGCCGAGGTCGACCGGGTGATGGAGATGGGGGCCAAGGGGCTGTTCATCCCCGGCATGCCCACTCGCCCCTACAACGACTCGTACTACGAGCCGCTGTGGAAGGCGTGCTCGGAGCTGGACGTGCCGGTCACCTTCCACCGCACCTTCGGCGGCAAGCCGCCCGACTCCGACTGGGATGAGCTGGTGGAGCAGAACGTATCGGTGCCCGGCATCGTCAACCGGTTCTTCAGCGCGGTGCGCCCGCTCACCTACATGATCTTCGCCGGCATCTTCGACCGCCACCCCAACCTCAAAGTGGTGGCCGCCGAGGTGAACTACGGCTGGGTGCCGTTCTGGTACCAGACCATGGACGACGAGTACCACACCCAGTCGGCCTGGTCCGACTCGCCCATGGAGCGCGAACCCAGCAGCTACCTGGGCACCAACGTGTTCGTCACCGGCCTCGACGACCACAACGGCCACATGCAGATGGCCGGCGGCAACCAGACCCTGGTGAACATGTCCATGTGGTCGTCCGACTACCCCCACTCCGTAACCCTGTGGCCCGACAGCCAACAGATCATCGCCGAGCTCGTCGACGGCATGGCCGAAGCCGACACCGAGAAAGTCCTCTACGCCAACGCCGCCCGGGTCTACAAGTACAACTGACCCGAGCCCTAGCAGAGCCGATCCTCGCTGACCACAGACCTATTGGTGGCGGCGGTCTTCGAAGTCTTCGGGGAGGTCGATGGGGGGGTCGGGGAGCTTGGTGATGTTGCGGGAGGCCAGCAGGGCCTCGAAGCCGTCGGGGTCGGCGGCCCAGGAGGCGGCGTCGCCCATCATCACC
>JAPPKI010000506.1 GCA_028820035.1 bacterium
TCAACCCGTCACAAAAATCCGAACCCGACGACCCAGCTTCGTCGCGTAGAGCCCCTTAACCCAGGGTAACTGTCACAGGTGGATTGTATTCTTGTGGGTATGGAGTTCACCAGATCAGCGGGTTGTGAAACCGCAACTACAAGCGATTGTTCCGGCGTGGGGTCGGAAGTGGTGCTGTGCATATTTCGGGCCGATATTGGTGAAATGCCGATCGAGGAATTAGATGACCGCATTGAGGAATTGGGGTGGGCTCGCTCTCAGATTGAGGGGCTATTGGCTGAGGCATTGGCAGAGCGCGCTCGACAGAGTACTCGTCGAGCCGCAGCGAGCGTGCTGCGGGAGCGGGTGTTGGAGGCCGCAGGCAAGGCGAGCGGAGATGTGAAGCTGGCGGTGTCTTTGGCGGAGAGTTTCCCCACCACATTGGAAGCGCTGGCGTCAGGCGAGATCAACGCGGGCCAAGCCCGGGTAATCGAACGCGTCGCGGGCAAGCCCGACTACCGAAGCGAGGAGGCCATACTGGCTTGCACCAAGGAGGCTCCCGCAGACCTGCTTTCAAGGTACGCGCTTCGTCGGGAACCGGTCGAGGAACGGGGCTACTCGAAGTACCAGCAGCAGCGCCAAGACCGCCGGGCGTCTATCACCCAGGAGCCTGATGGCTCTTGGAAGCTATTTGCCCACCTCGACTACATGGCTGGCAAGCGAGTCAGCTTGGCTTGGGCCACAATGGCCGAGGGGTTCCGACGCGAGGAGAGCGAGAACAGCAAGGTCACCTACCTACAGCGGAATGCCGATGCCCTGGTGCAGCTGATCACCCGCGACGGCCCGCAGCGGGCCACTCCGGCGTCGCTGCTCATGATCACTGAGTACGACGCCGACACCGGCGAGCTCAGCCACCCCAGGCTCGATGATGGGCAACCGGTGCCCCCTGAGCTTCTGGAGCAACTGCTCGACAACTCCGACGTCTACACCGCTTTCGCCGACGCTGAGGGTCAGCCGCTGTGGCTGGGACGATCCAAGCGATCAGCTTCATTGGCCCAGCGGATTGTGCTGGCAGCCCGTGACGGCGGTTGCATCGGCTGTGTATCCCCCTCGGAGCGGTGCGAGGCCCACCATATCCAGCACTGGTTAGACGACGGGCCCACCGACATCGACAACCTCGCCCAGCTCTGTCCCGACTGCCATCACCTGGTCCACGATTGCAACTGGCAGGTCTGTCGAAACCACCGGAGCCATTATCGGATCAGTGCTCCACCCGATCCGTTCCCCGACCATGGAACCTCCACCTACCGCTTGGCCCAGCACAGCCCGGTTCTTCGGAACTGACCGTCGTTGCCTCATACATCAAAAGAACCCGCGAGAGGGGGTAGGGGGGCTCCCCGGTTCTTGGGAACTGACCGTCGTTGCCTCATACTGGTGGCTTCTGCGCGGTTGTCCCCTGCAATGGTCGCATAACCCCCCGGCCCTCATTGAACGCGGTTGGCGTCGGCCGTCGTTGAAGGCGAGCATGGCGCGTCACCCGAGATCACCCTCCACACTCCGATCCCTGCTGAGGGTCCCTGTGCTGGGGTGGGCTCCGCTGGCCGCACCTCATATAGAGTTGCTTCAATATAGATGCTGATCTATAGTCAGCTAGTGACTTGGGAAGTCAACGGCACCGATGAGTTTGCTGACTGGTTCGGCGAGCTTGCCGAATCCGAACAGGACGAGGTGATTGTTGCCGTTGAATTTCTTGCTGAGCATGGCCCAGGTCTGGACCGGCCTTTTGCCGATCGGGTTAAGGGGTCAATATACCACAATATGAAGGAGCTGAGACCGCGTGGCGTGGCCAAGAACTTTCGAATCCTGTTCCTGTTCGATCCCCGGCGTGAGGCGATCCTTCTCGTTGGGGGCAACAAGAGCGGCCAATGGGATCGGTGGTATGCCAAGGCCATTCCTATCGCTGAGCGGCTCTATGAGGAATATCTGAGCGAGTTGGCTGCCGAAAATCTGGTCGACGACACCGACTAGAAAGGACCACGACATGGGATATCGCAAGTTCAGCGAGATTGTTGGGCAGATCAGCTCTGAGCGTCGTGCCCGTATCGACGCGATGAAGGTAGAAGCCAGGGCTGATGCCGTGGCGTTCAACTTGGCCGAACTCCGCCGTCACCGCGAGATGACCCAGGTGGAGCTTGCTCAGCGCCTTGAGCGGACCCAGGCCTCGGTCTCGGCCATGGAGACAGCAGGAGATAATTTGCTGTCCACGTATCGGTCGGTTGTTGAAAGCATGGGTGGCCATCTCGAGCTCGTCGCGGTCTTCGACGACGAGCGAATTGTTATTCCGAGCCCTGTTGAAAGCGCTTAGAGATAGCCTCAGAGCTCGAGGAGAAGATGGACGCTCATCGCAACGATCTCAACTACCGGCCCAAATTCGACAAGAAACTGCGGCGCGTCGTCGACGAGGGCTGACCGGAGCCGACCAGCGATCAGCCCGAGCGGTCGGGGCCGGCGCGGAGGATGTGGAACCGCACCAGGCAGCGCTGGTCGGTGACCATGGCCTGGCGGTAC
>JAPPKI010000320.1 GCA_028820035.1 bacterium
CGCAGGGCCATGCCGGTGCTGTACTCGCGTATGAGTATCACCAGAACGCCCACCAGCACCAAGATGGCGATGCACAGGATGAGGAAGTTCTTGTGGCTGGAGAAGTCGACGCCGAACAACTGGGGACGGGGCACGCCGCGGCCGTGGAACAGCGAGCCGCCTACCCAGCCGTACTTAACCAATACGTCGTGGAAGAACAGCGCGAAGGCCAAGGTGGCGATAGCCAGCCAGATGCCCCCCAAGCGCATAACCGGAATGCTGAGCACCGCGCCCACCGCAGCGGCGATGGCCGCTCCGGCCAGCATGCCCACGATCACTGAGACATCCCAGCGCTGGGCGAACTGCATGGCCCCGAACGCGCCGATCGCCGCGAAGGTCACCTGGCACAGGGCGATCTGGCCGCCAAGGCCGGTGAACACCACGATGGACAAGAAGATGATGGAGAAGATCACCGAGTGGGTGATGCGGGAGATCCAGAAGTTGTTGGCGTAGCCGAAGGTCCAGATGCCCACCGCGGTGAAAAAGGCCAGGGCCATGATGCGGGTGTAGATGGTCATCCCCCGGCTGCGACTGGTGGCGGCCAGCGCCGGCGGGGGCGGGGACACCCCCAGCAGCGGATCGGCCCCGGCGATCTGGCGGCGGATGGCGGGCCAGAACACGATGATGGCGAACAGCATCACGTAGGGCAGCGCCGAGCCCCGCAGCTCATTCAAGATGACGTTGTCGCGGGGCAGATGCGTGCGCATCTCCGTGGTGATGACCCCCAGCACCAGGCCGCCGAATAAGGCGGCGGGCAGGTTGACCAATCGGCCCAGCGCGGCCGCGGCCAAAGCGGCGATGACGATGGGGAAGTAGCCTTGGGGCACTAGCACGGTGCCCAGCGAGGAGGTGGTGGGCACCAGAAGCACGCCGGCCAGACCGGCGAAGAAGCTGGAGAGGATCCACGAGCCCGACGACACCCAGTCGGCGTTGACCCCGTTGAGCTCGGTCATGCGGGGGCTCTGCACCACCGCTCGGATGCGCAGGCCCAGCCGGGTGTAGCGGAACAGCGCGGCCAGAGCCAGCGCGGCGGCGATCACGATGACGAAGGCGGCGATCTCGTCGCGGGTCACCGGGTAGCGGCCGAACAGCCGGTACACGGTAGTGCCGTCGGGGATGATGCCCACCGCCCCGAAGGGCTGCTCGCGGTCGTAGTCGACGATGAGCTTGAACAGCTCGGGCAGCGCCACCAGCAGGCCGAGGGAGATCACCAGCTTGGCCACCGCGGAGGCGGCGTGGACATGGCGGAAGATCAGCCGCTCCAACAGCAGGCCGAGCACCGGGGCCACCAGCACCACGGCCACCAGCACCGCCGACCAGATAGGCCAGTCGCGCCGCACGTGGAGCTCGAAGTAGGTGGCCGCGCTGATGAAGGCCTGCGCGCCGAAGGCCAGGTTGAACACCCCGGAGGTCTTGTAGGTGAGCACGAAGCTCATGGCCACCAGGGCGAACCCCGCGCCGATGGGGAGTCCCTGGAAGAACGCCCTGATGGTTTCTTCCAGGACCCCGGCGGCGAGGACGCTGGCGGTCATCGTGGGCTCAGCCTCCGCTCAGCAGGGCCTTCAGTTCACAAACGAGAAGGATTCGGGATCGTGCCAGTCATCCCGGGCGACCTCCCAGCACTGCCATGGGCTGCCGGGCTCGCCGGTCCACTGCTCGAAGGCGCCGTCCACGATCTTGACCGCGTTGATGCAGCGGTACTCGTAGTCGGCTTCGGGGTTGTCGTTGGGCAGGGCGATCTGGCGGCTGAAGTCGATCGGGTTGGTCAGGCCGTCGTGGCTGTAGTCGTCGAAGCCGCGGACCGCGTCGATCAGAGAGGCCCGGTCGAACTCGGGGCCAGCGGCCAGCAGGCCATCGTAGAAGAGGTGGGCATTGAGCCACCCGACGATGGTCTGCTCTTCGAGCTTGAGGTCGGCGGTGTACTCGAAGAACCTCCGCTGGAGCTCGCTGTCGATCTCGGCCTCGAAGGGCACGAACTGCACGAACACCAGGTCGCCCTCGAACAGGTCGGCGTTGGCGGCCACGAACTCGTGGTTGTAGGTGTTCGGGTGGTACATGGTCACCTGATCGCGGTAATCCTGCTTGGCCAGCTCTTGGGCGATGGTGCGCATGCCGTTGAGGTCGAGGCAGGTGAAGATGATGTCGACGCCCTTGTCCTTCATCTCAGACACCTGCGGGGCGATGCCGCCAGCCATGCCGAACTCGATGGAGGTATCGAAGAACTCCACCGTCATCCCGCCGGCCTCGGCGCTGTAATGCTCGATGGAGTCGCGAGTGCCCTCGGCGCAGACCTTGGAGTTCTCGCTGTTGCCATAGCCGAAGATGCCGGCCTTGGTCGCCCCCACCTGGGTGGCGACGTAGGGGAACAGCTGATGGATGCAGCCGATGCGGCTCGGCGCAATGTTGCCGAAGATGCTGCGCCGGTCGGCGAACTCGTTGTGGATGTTCCATCCGAATACGGGCACCCCGGCGTCGTTGAGGGTGTCGGCCCCGAAGAACAGCAGGG
>JAPPKI010000149.1 GCA_028820035.1 bacterium
TGATCCTCTGCGGGGTGTGCCGGAACTGCCTCAAGGGCCGGCCCAACCTGTGCTCTGCGAATCTGGATCTGACTTTCACCGGCACCGATTCCGCCGAAGGTGAGCCGCGGATGGCCGATTCCGAGGGCCGCGGTCTCTACCAGTTCTCGGCGATCGGCACCCTCTCGGAAGAGCTCGTCTGCAACGAGAGACGTGCCATACCGATCCCCAGCGATGTCCCACTCGAGATTGCGGCCATGACTGGTTGCGGCGTGTTGACGGGAACGTCGGCAGTCTTCAATCGGGCCAAGGTGCAGCCAGGATCCTCAGTGGTGGTGATCGGTTGCGGAGGCGTAGGGCTCAACGTCATCCAAGGGGCCGTGCTCGCCGGAGCCAGCGCGATCATCGGCGTCGATCTCCACGATGACAAGCTGGTCATGGCGCAGGGTTTTGGAGCCACCCATCTCATCAAGAACGAAGACCCCAAAGCCACAGTCGAGCAGGTTTTCGAGTTCACTGGGGGAGAAGGGGCCGACTACGCGTTTGAAGTGGTTGGCATCCCCGCCCTGGTGCGCCTGGCCTGGGACTGCCTCCGTCAGGACGGCACGGTTGTGGCCATCGGAGTCCAAGCCGCTGGCGCTTTGACCGAGCTCCCCGGTCTGGAATTCTGCATGACGGAGAAAACCCTCATGGGCTGCGTATACGGAACCTCCCGTCCTACTACCGACATTCCGATGCTGGTCGAGATGTACCGCCAAGGCCAGCTCGAGATTGAGAAGCTCATCACCCATCGATTCGACCTCGAGGAGATCAATGGTGCCGTGGAGAAGATGGAAGACGGCCATAACGCCCGCGGGGTAGTCGTATTCTGAGAGCAGATGTCGGACTCGATGGGCCGCTTTGCGGCCACTATCAGCTCCGAATCCCCCTCAGCTTTGCGCCATAACTCCGAACTCCGATCAACTGCGAGCATAGGATTTCAGGCGCGCAAGAGGGGGTTGTATGAGACTTGAAGGCAAAGTTGCGATAGTCACCGGTGCGGGCGGCGCCGGTGTCGGAGGGTTGGGGGTTGTGTACGCCCGGGCGCTGGCCTCAGAGGGTGCCGCGGTGGTCGTCTCTGATATCGACGGCGAAGCAGCAGTTCGCACCGCCGAGAGCATCGCCTCAACCGGGGCCCAGGCCCTCGGAGTCCGCTGTGACGTGACATCTGACGAAGACATCAACGCAATGGTGAAGACTGCCGACGATGCATTCGGCGGCGTCGACATCCTGGTCAACAACGCCGGGCTGGCTCGGGGGAAGTGGAGCGAGGCGTTGATCCTCTCCGCCGATGAATGGATGGAGATCCTGGCCGTGAATACCGTCGCCCCGATCATGTGCGCCAAGGCCTGTGCTGAGTCAATGCGCAGTCGGGGTGGAGGTGTCGTCGTCAACCAGTCTTCGAACGGCGCATTGATCGATGCCGGGGCCTACACGGTTTCGAAACTCGCGCTCAACGGCGTGACGAAGGTGCTGGCCGATGAATTCTCGAGTGACAACATCAGGGTCAACGGCATCGCTCCGGGCGTGATGACCGCAAAGCTTCCCGAGGAGCAAGTGCGGAGGCTGCTGGCCCGCCAAACCGTCAGACGACCCGGTCATCCCGAAGACCTTGTCGGTTTACTGCTGTACCTGTGCTCGGAAGAATCAAGCTTCATGAACGGCCAGACCGTGGTGATAGATGGCGGCATGGCCCGCATTACAAAATAGGGGTCAAGTACCTCTGCCCGACATCAGTGGGGCAGACTGGAGGCATGTCCACCACTGAGCTCGTCATCGACGTCGACACCCATGTCACCGAGCCCCCCGACACATTTGTATCCCGGGTTCCTGCCAAGTTGAAAGACCGTGTACCCCGAGTGGAGCGCACCGAGGAGGGAAAAGATCATTGGTTCGTGGGAGGCGATGTGTTCTCATCAGTGGGAATGACCGCGGTGGCCGGATGGCCGGAGCCCTTTCCTGCTGGGCCCTCAGTGTTCGAGGAGATCCACCCGGCGGCCTACGACTCCAGCGAGCGGCTAAAGCTCATGGACGAGCAAGGAATCTGGGCTCAGGTGCTCTATCCCAACGTTGGAGGGTTCGGCGCGCAGCATTTTTTGAAGCTGAAAGACCGCGAGTTGATGCTGGCCTGCGTCCAGGCGTACAACAACTTCCAGCTCGACTGGATATCACCCGATCCTCGGCGATTCGTGGCTGTCATCTCGACGCCTTTTTGGGATATCGATGACACCGTGGCCGAGGTCACCCGGTGCGCCGAGCTCGGCCACCGCGCGGTCCTGTTCACCGGGGAGCCGCAGCGGTTCGGGCTGCCCCTCCTCGGCGACCCCCACTGGGACCCGCTGTGGTCGGTGGCCCAGGAGGCAGGCCTTCCCATCAGCTTCCATATCGGCAGCGGTGACACCACCACTGGGTTCACTCCAGAGCGGATGGCGGCCCACGGCAAGCCTTCCACCTACGCCTACGCGTCTCTGGAGATGTTCCTCAAGAACGGCATCCAGCTCACCGATCTGCTGGGGTCCGGCGTA
>JAPPKI010000475.1 GCA_028820035.1 bacterium
TCGGTGTTGAGCCGAGTCAAGCTGGCTTCAACGGCTTGGCGGATCCAGGCTGGGTCGCCACCCTTCTGCCCCTCGGGCAGAGCACCAGGATGCCCGAATTTGGTGGCCACAATCACCTGGTCGCGCTGGCTGCCCAGAGCGGCCCCGAGGAACTCCTCAGACTTGCCCCGGCCGTACAAATCAGCGGTGTCGAAGTAGTTGATCCCGGCGTCAATTGCGGCGTCAACCACGGTCTGGGTGGCATCGGCGTCGATGGTCATGCCGAAGTTGTTGCACCCCAGCCCGATCACTGAGGCCGACAAGCTTCCAATACTGCGCATCTCCATGCGCTGGGACACTACAGGGATGGCCGATCAGGTGACCTCTCGAAAGGGCAATGGCCCCGTGGGCCAACCGCTACAGCGGGAAGCGGTGGGCGGCCTGTTCGTAGACGTTGGGGGCGAGATCTCCTTGGGGTTGCCCCGACCGCACGGCCGCCACCTCGTCGACAGCCACCGTGGCATTCCGCAGGCAGCAGGCGATGCCCACCGTGGGATAGTCGCCGGTGGCAATCACCACATGGCCATAGCGGTCGGCAACCCCGAATGAACCGGCGAGGCCCGGCTCAAAAAGCGCTGGTGGCCGGGGGCTGTCGATCCACAGCAGGCCGATCTCCACCGCATCGAGCCGGTAGGCCGAGGGAGAGCCGACCGAGGCCAGGTGGGCGCGGATGGCATCGGTCTCGCTTTGCGGTCCCTCGATGCGCACCATCCGACCTCCCTCAAAGGTCAGCGCCACCGACGACCGGGCGTACCAGCCCATCGGCAGCCAGATGTCTCCAGGCGAAATCACTACGGTTCCCTTGGCGGTTCCCGCGACCGGGGACGAGCCGATCATCCCCCGGGGCCATTGGGCGACCGTGCCGGGGACGGTGGCCAGGCCGTCGTGCATCCACCGGCGGGCGCCTCTGAGACCGATCCGCAGATTCGTTCCCTGGTCGTCGCCCACATGCAGTTCCTGCCCGGCATTCAGCAGGTCCATGCCCCGCCTTACCCGGCGGCCCAATCCAACATGGGGTACCACTCCCCGCAGCTCGCCGGTGCTGTGGGCGACCACCGACAACACCCGGGCGTTCGAGGGGACTAAGGAGTCCACCTCATCTGAGTAGCCGTTGAGAAGGTTGACGACGATGTCGGGCGTCGTCGGATCGGTGCTCAGTGCTTCAGTTGGCAGTTCGTCGACGAAGACCGATGTGGGGATGGTGCCGATCTGTTCGAGCGCATGGACGGCGGCGTCAAGAAGAGCAGGATCGGTGGCATCATCAGACAGCACCATCGCCGGACGGCCCGGCGCGGCCCGGCACAACTCCAGTTGTCGGGCCATCACGTCTACGGATCGTCGGTACACAGATTCTGACCTCATCTCCTCACCTATCTACAGCCAGCTAGGGCGACGGCGCAACCGGTGAGGGGTGGAAGCGATCGTCCCATAGGGAGATTTCGGCTGGAGACCGGGAAAAGGGTTCGCCAACGAGGTGCGCGGGGAGCTGGTCGCTGAGGTATCGGGCGGCGGGGGTGTGTTGGGCTTGGAGGCCCTTGGCGTATTGGGCGGCTATTTCGGGGGTGTGCCATCGGCCTGCGAGCATGAGTCCGGGCATCTCGATGCCCCATTCGGCTAGGTCTTGGGCCATGCCGATTCGGGGGGAGTGGGTGGTGATGTGGGTGGGGTAGATGCCGGCGGCTCGGGCTGCGGCTTTGAAGCGTCGGCGTGCTGTGCTGGGCGAGAAGCCGAATACCAGGTCGCCTGGGGCGGCGTCGGCTGGTCTGATGCGGTAGAGGGCTAGGGCGGCGGGTTCGGAGATGGTAACGGCTGCGCCTTTGGCGTGCGGGTCGGTTTTGGACCGGCGGATCCAAATGACGGCCGGCCCGCCGTTTTCGGGGAATTCGACGTCGCCCCACTTGAGGGCGAGCATCTCGGAGCAGCGCAGCAGAGCGTCGTGGGTGACGAAGGCCATGGAGATGTCGATGTCGGCGCGCTTTTGGGCTTGTTCTGGGGTTTCGAGCCGCCCGCCGGGCTGGTTTCGCCTGGGTGCCGGGGCGGCGGCGGCGATTCGCTTGATGTGCTCTGCGCGCAGCGGGTCGGCTTGGCGTGCGGTGATGCCCCGCTCGGCGGCATGGCGGACGAGCCCGGCCAACACCAGCCGCACCCGCGGGTGGCGGGCCGGGTTGGGGCCGCGCCGGCCGCGGAGCCTATGAACGACAGCAGCGAGATAGGTGCGCAAAGTGGCGGGTTTCTTGCCCTCTAGGTAGAGGGTGGCGAGCCAGCGCCGGAGGGCCGCGACGGTGGCCTTGGAGGCCCGCATGCCGTTGGCGGCGGCCCAACGAACCCAGCTCTTCCAACCTGTCTCATAGGTCCTGCGGGTGTTCGCAGACAGCGCAGAGGCCTCGGCCTGGACTATCAGCCCGTCAACACAGCAAGCAACCGCGCCTGCGTCGATGTCTGCGGCGCTATGCGAGCATGTGGAGTTCCGGGGGGGGGGGGGGTTCATCGCCCGCATTACCTA
>JAPPKI010000260.1 GCA_028820035.1 bacterium
GCTCAAGGGGCTCGACAACGGCGCCCGCATGTACTGCGTCGACCCCCGCTACACCTCCTCGGCCCAATTCTCCGACGTGTGGGTGGGCATCGACGTAGGCACCGACATCGCCTTGGCCAACGGCATCGGCCGGGAGATCATCCACGCCGGTCTGGCCAACCAGGATTTCATCGACCACTCCACCCAGGGATTCGAGGCCTACGCCGTCTCGGTAGAGCCATTTACCCCTGACGCGGTGGCCGCTATCTGCGGCATCCCCGCCGAGGTGGTGGTGGAGATGGCCCACTCCTACGCCACCGCCGACAAGGCTCAAATCTTGTGGACCCTGGGCATCACCGAGCACCACAACGCGGTTGACAATGTGCTGTCGCTGTGCAACCTGGCTCTGCTCACCGGCCATGTCGGGCGGTGGGGGTCGGGGCTAGTACCGCTGCGGGGTCAGAACAACGTGCAGGGCGGCGGCGACATGGGGGCCATCCCCAACAAATTCCCCGGCTTCGCCAGCGTGGATGATCCCGAACATCGGGCCCGTTTCGAGGCCGCCTACGGTCGGGAGCTCAACCCGGTGCCCGGCTGGCACCTCACGCTGATGTTCGAGGCCATGGAGCGGGGAGACCTGCGAGCGCTGTATGTGATCGGCGAGAATCCGGCTGATTCCGAGGCCGATGTGCTCCACGCCCGAGCCCAGCTCGAAAGCTTGGACATCCTGGTGGTACAGGACATCTTGATGACCCGCACCGCGGAAATGGCCGACGTGGTGCTGCCTGCCTCGGTGGCCTGGGCCGAGAGCGACGGCACCGTCACCTCCAGCGAGCGTCGGGTTCAGCGGGTGCGGCCCGCGGTTTCTCCCCCCGGCCAGGCCCGACACGACATCGATATCTTGTGCGACATGGCTGAGGCCATGGGCTCTGCCTTGGGCCCCCGCGACCCGGAGGCAGCCTGGGATGAGCTGCGCTCTTTGTCGGCCATGCACGAAGGCATGGCCTGGAAGCGCCTTGAGGCCTCCGGAGGGTTGCAATGGCCGTGTCCCGACGAAGACCACCCCGGCAGTGCCTTCCTCCACGGCTGGCTGTGGGCCGACGATCTAGAGGGCCGCGACCCGGCCCCGTTCTCGGTGCTGGAGCACGAAGGACCGACCGAGGAGTTGAGCGAGGAGTTTCCCCTGCGCCTCACCACCGGGCGGGCACTGGACTCTTACAACACCGGGGTGCAGAGCGGGAACTATGACTCGCCCCTGCGGTTTGCCGGCCTCGATCTGAATCCGACCGATGCTGCCAACCTGGGCATCGCCAACGGCGACCTGGTGCGAGTGTCCTCCCCCCGGGGATCAGTGGAGATGAATGCCCGTTTGGTGTCGAGTTTGCCTTCGGGCCTGGCCTTCACCACCCTGCATCATCCTGAGTTGATCGATGTGAACGTGCTCACCAACCCCGACTGGGACCCCAAATCGGGGACCGCCGAGTTCAAAGCGGCGGCTGTGAGGGTAGAACTGGTCAATGCCCCCGAGACAGCGGGGGCATCCGTTGGCTGACCTCCACTTCGGCGACGACCAACCCACCGATGCCGAACGGGCCGCGATCGATGCCATAGTCCCTGAGGCAGACGCCGCCACCGTCACCGAGACCGAGCGATTGGTTCGCGGCGGTCGCGCTCGGCGCCATGGTCTTCGCCATCAGTTGCTGCCGGTACTGCACTCGCTCCAACACGAGATCGGCTGGATCAGCCCCGGTGGCTTGAACGGGGCCGCCGAGCGGCTCGGAGTGCCCCCGGCCGAGGCCTACGGCGTGGCTACCTTCTACGAGCTTCTTCGCACCACTGACCCTGGACACACCGACGACGTGGTCCACGTATGCGTCGATCCGTCCTGCGCATTGGCCGGCAACGATGAATTGCGGGCGTCACTGGAAGCCAGCGGGGCCAGAGTTCACGACAGCCCATGCCTCGGTCAGTGCGAAAGAGCTCCCGCGCTATTTGTCCAAGGCGTGGGGCGGTCCGACCGGGTGCCGGCTGACGATGACGAGGACTTCCGTTTGCCTCAAGCAGGCGACCCAGGACTGCGGGTGTTGCGTCGGGTGGGCGAAGTCGATCCCACCTCCTTGGAGTCCTATCGGGAGCACGGCGGTTACGAGGCGTTGGCCTCTGCCATCGAAGTGGGGCCTGATGCGGTGATCTCGGCCATCTCCGACTCCGGGTTGTCGGGGCGGGGCGGGGCAGCGTTTCCCACCGGCATCAAATGGCGGGCCGTCGCCGATGAGCCGGGGCCGGACAAACACGTGGTGGCCAACTGCGACGAGTCGGAACCCGGCACCTTCAAGGACCGGATCCTGTGCGAGCACGACCCCTTCGCCGTCATCGAGTCGATGACCGTCGCCGGGCTGGCTACCGGGTCTCCCCACGGGTGGATCTACATCCGAGGCGAATATCCCCGGGCTACCGTCCGACTAGAGGGTGCCATCGCCCAAGCCCGGGCCGCGGGCCTGTTGGGGGGCAACGTGGCTGGCAGCGGCCAGCGATTCGACATCGAGCTTCGCCGGGGGGCAG
>JAPPKI010000507.1 GCA_028820035.1 bacterium
TCCAGCCCCGCTGGATGACCGACTACGACGTGACCCAATCGATCGGCCGCCGCTATCGCCGTCAAGACGAGATCGGCACCCCCTACTGCGTGACTGTGGACTTCGACACCCTTGACGATCGGGCGGTCACCGTGCGCGACCGGGACACCATGGACCAAGACCGGGTGCCCATCGACGGGCTGGCCGAGCATCTGGACGCCAAGCTGGGGCTGTGAGGCTGCGGCGGTGACCAGCCCGATCGTCGCCGCGGTGCAGGCCGTCGAACGGGGCGAGCTAGAGAGGGCTGACGCGGTGCTGGCGGTGGCGCCCGACGACGTGGAAGACCTGCTCCACGCCAAGATGACCGACGGCCCGTCGGCGCCGGTGGCTGCCCACGGGGTGGCCGCTTCGCCAGGAGCGGCGTCGGGCCGGGTGTGCCTGACGGTGGACGCGGTGCTGGACGCCGACGACGAGGGTGTCTCCGCGGTGTTTGTTCGGCCGTTCACCACGCCGGCCGACGAAGTGGCCATGTCGGCCGCCGCCGCCATCATCACTGCCAAAGGGGGAATGGCCAGCCACGCAGCGGTGATCGCCCGAGGCTGGGGCATCCCCGCAGTGGTGGGGGTGGAGACCCTGGCGGTGGACGTCGCAGCCGGAGCAGCCCGGTTGGGTGAAGTGGAACTGCGCGACGGCGATCCCATCACCGTGGACGGCTCGGCGGGCACAATCATGCTGGGCGCCGCTGAGGTGGGCGAAGTGGAGATTCCCGACGAGCTGTTCACGCTACTGGGATGGGCCGACGAACTACGGGGCGGGCGGTTGGCGGTGCAAGCCAACGCCGACGATGCCTTCTCGGCCCGACTGGCCCGAGAATTCGGGGCCTCCGGGGTGGGGCTGTGCCGCACCGAGCACATGTTCTTGGGGGAGCGGCTACCGCTCATCCAGCGGGCCATCACCGACGGCGGGCCGGCGGCGCTGGACGCTCTGGCTGATGCACAGGTGGAGGATCTGGTGGATCTCTTGGAGGTCATGGATGGCTTGCCGGTGACCGTCCGGCTGCTTGATCCGCCCCTGCACGAGTTTCTGCCCGATCATCCCGAGCTGGTTGAGGAGAACCCCATGCTCGGCGTGCGGGGCGCTCGGCTGGGGGTGCTGCGTCCCGAGCTGTATCGAGCTCAGGCCAAAGCAGTGGCCGAGGCGGCCGCTCGTCAGGAGGCGGCCGGAGGCGATCCCCGGGTGCAGATCATGGTGCCACTGGTGGTGGGCGGCCCTGAGCTGGCCCATGTGCGGGCTGCGGTGGCCGAGGAACTGGCTGGGTTCGAGAGCCGTTTGGGGGGTCGAGCCATCCCGGTGGGTGCCATGATCGAGACGCCTCGCTCGGCACTGGCCGCGGCCGAGATCGCGGTGTGGGCGGACTTCTTGTCGGTGGGCACCAACGACTTGACCCAGATGACTTTCGGATTCTGCCGTGACGACATCGAAGCCCGGATCATGCGTCCCTACATCGATCACGGCCTGCTGGCGGCCAACCCGTTCGAGACCCTGGACGAGACCGGGGTGGGACGGTTGGTGGCCGACGCAGTGACCGGGGCCCGCGCCGCCCGCCCCGGTATCGAGATGGGGGTGTGCGGCGAACATGGCGGCGATCCCGCATCGATCGCGTTCTGGGCTGCCGCGGGGGTGGACTATGTTTCCTGCTCCCCGCATCGGGTGCCGGTGGCCCGTCTGGCGGCTGCCCAGGCGGTTGTGGCCTCGGGGTCCGGCTAGCGACTGCCCAAGCTGTCATCGGTTCGGCCTAATCTCCCACTGTGGGCATCCACGACGAAGACGTGGCCCGGGTGAGAGAAGCGACGGACATCGTCGCGGTCATCAGCGAGTACGTACAGCTGAAGCGGGTTGGGCGCCGCTGGCAGGGACTGTGCCCGTTCCATGCTGAGAAGACCCCTTCTTTCTCGGTCAACGCCGAGATGGGCGTGTACCACTGCTTCGGCTGCAAGGCCAGCGGAGACGCCATCACCTTCCTGCGAGAAGTGGAGCACCTCGACTTCCCCGAAGCGGTGGAGCGCTTGGCCGGGCGGTCGGGGATCGCGCTGCGCTACACCGCGCCCGGAGAGGGGGCCGACCGCCAGAAGCGGGGCAAGCTCACCGAGGCCTTGGAACAGGCGGTGGAGTGGTACCACCAACGCCTGTTGACATCCCCCGACGCCGGCCCGGCCCGGGGCTACCTCCGCCACCGGGGCTACGACGGCGACATCGTGCGCCAGTACAAGCTGGGATGGGCGCCGGACGACTGGGACGCGCTGGCATCTGACCTCGAGGTGGGCAGCGACGGGGGGATGCCAGTGCAGGTGTTCTCCGACGCCGGACTGGGGTTCCGCAACAAGGGCGGGCGCATCCAAGACAGCTTCCGGGCCCGGCTGCTGTTCCCCATATTCGACCCCAGCGGCAAGCCGGTGGGGTTCGGCGGTCGCGTCCTGCCCGGTGGGGAGGGGCCCAAGTACAAGAACTCGGTAGACAACGCGGTCTACCGCAAGTCCCGGATTCTGTACGGTCTCAAC
>JAPPKI010000484.1 GCA_028820035.1 bacterium
GGCGGTGGGCCACCCGCATCTTCCACTCCAGGTCGCGGGCCTGGCCCTCCTCGTCAATGAGCAGGCACACCACCGCGGCGCCGTACTCCCGGGCCAGCTTCAGCACCCGGTCGAGGCGGGAGCCCTCGGCCTCGCCGTCCTCCAAGTTGGCCGAGTTGAGCACCGCCCGGCCTCCGATCCACTCCAATCCGGCTTGCATCACGTCGGGCTCGGTGGAATCGAGCACCAGCGGGGCGGCCACCCCGGTGGCGAAGCGCCGGGCCAGCTCATCCATGTCGGTGGTGCCGTCGCGCCCCACGTAGTCCACGCACAGATCCAGCAGGTGGGCACCCTCGCCCACCTGATCGCGGGCGATCTGGAGACAGCCGTCCCAGTCGGCCTCCAGCATGGCGTCGCGGAATTTGCGGGAGCCGTTGGCGTTGGTGCGCTCGCCCACGATCAGAAACGACGTGTCCTGGGCGAAGGGCACCGGGCTGTAGATGGAGGTGGCCGATGGAGGCAGCTCTCCGAGCCGGGGTCCCGGCGTGAGGTGGGCGCAGCGGTCGATCACCGCTTGGAGGTGCTCAGGCGTGGTGCCGCAGCACCCGCCGATCACGCTTACCCCCAGTTCGGTTACATACCTGGCCAGGTAGTCGGCCAGTTCGTCGGGGCCGATGTCATAGTGCATCTGGCCGTCCACCACCTGGGGGAGCCCTGCGTTGGGGATGCAGGCCACAGGCACCGGGCACTGCTCCGACAGCACCCGCAGGTGCTCGCCCATCTCGGCGGGGCCGGTGGCACAGTTCAGCCCGAAAACGGCGGGATCCAGGGGAGCCAGCGCGGCCAGCGCAGCGCCGATCTCGGTGCCGGGCAGCATCCGGCCGGTCATCTCGATGGTGACCTGCACTTGCAGCGGCACCTCCCGGCCCACGGCGGCCATGGCCCGGCGGCATCCGTTGATGGCCGCCTTGGCGCCTAGCAGGTCGTACTGGGTTTCGACCATGAACAGGTCCACACCGCCGTCCAGCAGTCCCCGGGCCTGCACCTCGAAAGCGTCGCGCAGCTCGGCGTAGCGGATTTGGCCCAGCGAGGCCAGCTTGGTGCCCGGCCCCACCGATCCGGCCACCCACCGGGGCCGATCACCGGTGGAGTGGCCGTGGGCCGCCTCCTTGGCGATGCGGGCCGCGGCCAGGTTGATCTCGTAGGCCTGATCGGCGATGCCGTACTCGGCCAGGGGCACGGCAAACGCCCCGAAGGTGGCGGTCTCCACTGCATCCACCCCGATGCCCAGATATAGGTCGTGCATCTCGGCAATGAGCTCGGGACGGGTCAAGCACAAGATCTCGTTGCAGCCCTCCAAATCAGGGCCGCAGAAATCGTCGGCGCACAGCGGCTGCTCTTGGACGTAGGTGCCGAATGCCCCGTCATAGATGAGGACGCGCTCGCGGGCTGCGTCCTCATAGGAACCCATGACAGCCGAGGCTACTGGGCATAGGGCTGAGGATTGGTGCCAGATAACATCGCGGGGGCTTGAATCAAACCGAGGAGACCTGGTGATCGCGTTCCGAACCGGCAGAAAAATCCCGGCCCGCGCCGACGTACACGCAATTGGTGTGTGCTCGGGCGGCAACGCCGAGCGGCCCGACGATCTGGATTGGGGAGTGCTTGACGGCCGGGGGTTCGAGGCCAAAGCCGGACAGGTGGAGATCGTGTCGGGAGGAGAACGGCCCATCGCCGCGGTTGGGCTGGGACCGGCCGACAAGATAACCGCGGCGGTGATCCGCAAAGCGGCGGCCTCGTTGGCCCGGTCGGCCAAGCGAATGCGGCGCATCGCGGTGTCGGTGCTAGACGCCGTGCCCGACAGCGTCGACCGCGCCGACGCGCTGCGGGCCTTGGCCGAGGGCATGACGCTGGGGGCCTATTCCTACGGCGACTTCAAGTCGCAGCCCAAGCCCAACAAGCTGGAGAACGTGCATGTCATCGGCCCAGGGGGCAAGGCGGTAACCGAGGCGCTGGAGCAAGGCCGGCGGGTGGCCGAGGCGGTGTGCTTTGTGCGCGATCTGGTGAACGAGCCCGGCGGTTCGCTTACCCCTACCCGGTTCGCCGAGCTGGCCGAGGAGATGGCCGAGCGGGAGGGCCTGGAGATCACTGTGCTCGATCTCGACGCCATCCACGAGGCTGAACTGGGCGGCCTCTTGGGGGTGAACCGGGGGTCGGAGCAGCCGCCCCGATTTGTGGAGGTGTCTTATGCCCCCGACCCCGAGGCCGAGTGCCGGGGTTCGGTGGCACTGGTGGGCAAGGGCCTGACCTTCGACTCCGGTGGTCTGTCGATCAAGACCGGCACCGGGATGATGACAATGAAGTGCGACATGAGCGGGGGAGCGGCGGTGTTGGGCGTGATGGCCGCCATCGCGGCGGTGGCGCCCCCGGTGAAGGTCACCGGATATGTGCCGATGACCGACAACATGCTCGGCGGCGACGCCACCCGGCCCGGCGACGTGCTCACCATGGCCAACGGCAAGACGGTGGAGGTGCTCAACACCGACGCCGAGGGGC
>JAPPKI010000517.1 GCA_028820035.1 bacterium
TGGCTGACTCAAACCATGACTACACCTGCTTCGAGGTCGCGCTTGAAGATGGGGTTGCCCACTTGCAGCTCAGCAGGCCCGAGGCCAAGAACTCAATGATCCCGGAGTTCTGGTCTGAGCTGCCCGCCGCGGTGAACGAGTTGTCCGACTCCGGGGAGGTCCGGGCACTGGTTATCTCCTCCACCGGACGCCATTTCACCGCGGGCATGGATCTCTCAGTGTTCACCCAACCGGACTCGCTGTTCTCGGGTGGATCCGAGTCCAGCGAAACCCCGGAGTTCGGCCGGGTCCGAGCGGAGACCCGCAACTTAGCCCTGACCCTTCAGGAGTCATTCAGCTGTCTGGAGAAGGCCCGAATGCCAGTGCTGGCTGCCGTGCAGGGGGGCTGCGTCGGCGGAGGGGTGGACATGGTCTGCGCTGCTGACATGCGATATTGCACGGCTGATGCGTTCTTCTGCATCCAAGAGATCAACATCGCCCTGACTGCGGATTTGGGCACCTTGCAACGGCTGCCCCGGATCATCCCCGACGGGCTAGCCCGCGAGCTGGCCTACACCGGGCGACGGCTCGCTGCCGACGAGGCAATGGCCGCCGGGCTAGTCAACCAGGTGTACCCCGACCAAGACACCATGCTGGAGGGCGTGCTTGAAATTGCCCGGGAGATCGCCAGCCGGTCGCCGCTTGCCATATGGGGATCAAAGGAGATGATCAACTACACCCGCGATCACAGCGTGGCCGACGGCCTCAACTACGTCGCCACCTGGCAGGCTGGCATGTTCCACCCCGACGACATGGCCGAGGTCTTTGCAGCGAGAACAGAGGGCCGCGACCCCGTCTTCCAGAACCTGTTGCCCATCAGGCGCAATCTGTAGTTCTTCCAGTTGTCCTGGCGACAGGTTGCTGTCGCTGGGTTCCCACTAGGTTCAAACCATGCCTTCAATTGCTACCGACCGCTATGTCGACCGGGCTGAGATGGAGGAATTCGTCCGCCCCCGCCACCGAGGCGTGCTGCTCACCATTCGCCGCGACGGACGCCCCCAAAGCTCACTGGTCACGCTGGGGCTCGACACCAGCGGCCGGGTGGTGGTGTCCAGCTACCCCGAGCGGGCCAAGTCCGTAAACGCCAAGCGCAACCCCGCTGCCTCGATGGTGATCATGTCAGACGAGTTCGGCGGCGAGTGGATCCAGCTCGACGGCACCGCCGAGGTCCTCGATATGCCCGAGGCTCTGGACGGCCTGGTGGAGTACTTCCGCGTCATCTCCGGCGAACATCCCGACTGGGACGAATACCGCGAAGCCATGGCCCACCAGGGCAAATGCCTCATCCGCCTCACCATCGACCAATGGGGGCCCATCTCCAAAGGCGGCTTCCCCGCCCGCCTGGTCCAAGAAGACTGAAGCAGAGTCGGCCCTAATTCTCAACATCTTCTATAGCCTGCAAATCAACACACGCCTTGTAGAGCACGCGTTCTAGTTGGAGATCCGGCGGGATGCCATCGCGTCGTTGGTAGTTGGTGAACGTGCCATCGGTGGGTTCGAAGCAGTAGAGACCGACCGCATCGAGGACCTGCTGTGCAGTTGAGGCCCATTTGAGGGTTCGCTCGAAGTCGCTTTCGCTGGTGACCCGAACTGCGATGAAGAAATAGATCTTTGGCTCGACAGACCGGAGCCAGGTGGTCAGGTCGCCTCCACCCGGTCCCCCAGTGCGTGGCGCTGTGCCACCCATGGCCTGGCGCCTACTGAATTCACCTTTCAGGTCGATGCACTTGAAGGCAAGCTCTTTGACCCGTTTGTCGATATCGGCTGATCCAGGGCGCCCATCCTCTTTCTGCCTCGGTGAATTGATGTGCTTGGGTGTCCCCATCATCTTCGCCTCGAGCATGAACCGGAGATCCCCTTCTGCTGGATAGACGCAGTCGAGGTTGTGTACGGGCACGATCAGCCCAGGCACGGGTCGACGAGATGTCAGGAGCTGAACACCAGAGCACTGCTTGAGGAGAAGAACGAGTAGATCGTTGAAGAAGTCGCCCTTGCCGTTCTGGAGATCAGCACCAAGCTCAGACTTCTCGTCGTCCGTCATGTCTGCACCGACAGATGCAGCAATGGAAGCGTCGAACTGAGACATGGCTAGGAGGAACGCCTGCTCTACTTGGTTCCAGCTTGTATGCCCCTCAGCCTCGGCGGTGTCATACACATCCATGAACGGTGCACAACGCTGACTCGTAGCCCATCGAGCATTAGTTGGAGTGGACATCTATTGACTTTTCCTGTCAACTCCTGCTCAATTGAATGTCACGATGAGAGAGCCCGTTAGGCTGATCAGCGCTTATGGTCACGCCATAAGCCCCTACCGCGGCTTCAGTCGCGGCACGACGGTCCCGCCCTCTGAAGGCGCTTCGCAGACTTTCCTTCAATCCTGGACTGATGGAATCGAGGGCGGGCACTCGGATCTTACGTAGATACTGCGCCTGGAATCGGTAGGTGCCGCCTCGCATCTTGACGCAGTAGGCGCCCACGAACAGGTTGGCTA
>JAPPKI010000422.1 GCA_028820035.1 bacterium
TCTTCAACGGCTACCAGCAGGGCCAGGCCTCGGCCAAGAAGCTGCGCGAGGTGCTGATGAACGAGCCCTCGGTGGTGGAGGCCCCCGATGCCGTGGAACTGCCCCCCATCGAGGGTGAGATCACTCTCGACCAGGTGAGCTTCGGCTATGAGGACAACACTCCGGTGCTGCACGACGTGAGCTTGCGGCTGGCACCAGGCGAGAGCCTGGCGGTGGTCGGGCCCACCGGGGCGGGCAAGTCCACGGTGGCCAAGCTCATCGCCCGGTTCTACGACCCCCAGCAGGGAACGGTCTGCATCGACGGCCACGACCTTCGCACGGTGAAACTGGCATCGCTGCGCCGTCAATTGGGCGTAGTGCCCCAAGAGCCGTTCTTGTTCTACGGTTCGATCCGCGACAACGTGGCCTTCGCCCGGCCCGAGGCATCTATGGCCGAGGTGCTGGAGGCCTGTCGGGCGGTGGGGTTGACCGAGCTCTTGGAGCGGCTGCCCGATGACGTGAACTCCCAAGTCCACGAGCGGGGCGCCTCACTGTCGGCCGGTGAGCGGCAGCTGTTAGCGCTGGCCCGGGCGTTTCTGGCTCGCCCCCGGGTGCTGGTGCTGGACGAGGCCACCTCCAACCTGGATCTGCGGTCGGAGTCGAAAATCGAAGCCGCGTTGGACGTGGTGCTGGAGGGGCGGACCGCCATCATCATCGCCCACCGGCTGGCAACCGCCATGCGGGCCGACCGGATCGCGGTGGTGGAAGAGGGCAGAATTACCGAGATCGGCACCCACGACGAACTGGTGGCCCATGGTGGTCACTACGCCGAGATGTACGCCACTTGGATGGCCCACGCCAACTGAGCACCATGGGCGGTGAGGGACAGAATTCCGCGCTGCGGTTGGTTGGGGTGGGATTTACCCGCGACAAGCGACCGATTCTCTCCGATGTGGACTGGGAGGTGGCCTGTGACCAGCGGTGGGTGGTGTTGGGGGCCAACGGCAGCGGCAAGACCTCCCTGCTGAGGATCGCCGCGCTGTACGAGCACCCCACCACAGGGACAGTTGAGGTTCTGGGCCACCGGCTGGGTCAGGTGGACGTGCGCCGTTTGCGGAACCAAGTGGGGTTCGTGTCCCCCGCTTTCCCCCAGAGGCGCCCCCCCCATCTCCCCCCGGGCGCCGGGGTCATCCCCCCCCCCCCGGCCCCCCTGCCCCGGGGGGGCCACGACTACACCGACGCCGACCGAGAGCGGGCCGTGCGGTTGCTGGAGCAAGTGGGCGCGGGAGGGCTGGGCGACCGCACCATCGCCACCCTGTCGTCGGGTGAGCGCCAGCGGGTGCAGATCGCCCGCAGCCTTATGACCGACCCTGGCCTGGTGCTGTTGGACGAACCCGCTTCCACCCTGGACCTGGGCGGCAGAGAGATGCTGGTGACCGACCTCACCCGGCTGGCCGCCGACCCCGCCGCCCCTCCCCTGGTGATGGTCACCCACCGCACCGAGGAGATCCCCGCCGGATTCACCCACGGGCTGATGCTGCGCGACGGTCGAGTGCTGGCCCAAGGCCCGCTCGAGGATGTACTGACGTCTGACTCCCTGTCGGCCTGCTTCGACCTGCCCCTGGAATTGGAGCACCGCAACGGCCGCTGGCACTCCCAGGCCCGTTGAATCTGCTGTTATATTGGCCTCAAGCTTCCCCCATGCATAGAGCCCTCTGAGGAGGACTTGTGGAACAAGCAATTCTCGCCCTGCTGGGGATCACCATCACCCTGATTCTCTACCTCGACCGCGGTCGCCGTGCCGACATCGCGCTACTGCGCAACGATAATGCCCAACTTCGAAGAGACATGGAAACCGGTTTCAAGGAATCCCGCTCCGAATTCAAAAGAGACATGGAAACCGGTTTCAAGCGGATTGATAAGCGGTTGGACAAGCTCACCGACGTCGTTATGGATCTGTGTCGCAGAGTGGGTCGGCTAGAAGGCCGAATCGAAGCGTTGGATCCCAAGGCTGACACTTCTCAATAGCGGCGAAGTTCCGTCCTCCGCCAAGTTGTCACTGCTGCGATGTAACTTCGATGGGTGGAGTCTGACCGGCGTCGGCAACCGACGGCCACGTCCAACTTCGGGGTGAGCCGACGAGAGGGACATGATTCCTCCGCGTTCTACAAGCGGTTTCCGGTGCCGGAAATCAGCGAGGATGATGAGGTCTCCCCTCCGGCTTGCGTGGACCAACTTTGGGTGGGTGATGCCCGGAAGATGGACCTAACTGGCGAGATCGCCGACAATTCAGTAGCCCTCGTGGTGACTTCTCCCCCCTACTTTGTGGGCAAGGAGTACGAGGAGGCTGTTGGCCAAGGCCACATCCCCGCCGATTACGTGGATTTCCTCGCCATGCTGGAAGCAGTGTTCGCCGAATGCGTGCGCAAGCTGGAGCCGGGTGGGCGCATCGCGGTAAACGTAGCCAACCTGGGCCGTCGCCCGTACCGCTCCTTGTCGGCCGACGTGACCTCCATACTCCAAGACCGTCT
>JAPPKI010000175.1 GCA_028820035.1 bacterium
ACCCAACGGCGGATATGCGAGATAGTCTCCTCACCCCAGGCAGTTGCTCATGCCAGCCTCGACGAGCTTCAGGCGCTAGTGGCTGCCCTTGAATTGCCGTCTGCCATTTTGTTGCCTGGTGGGAATCCACCAAGGTTGTCGTCGCGGTCGATGTCAGCACTAGCTACTGCCGCAGAAATCCAAGATTGGGACGGACGCCAAGTCGTGGAACTTCAGCAGCGAGCCGCAGCCGAGTTGGCCAAGAGCGGCACTAGGCGGCTGTCGTTCAACGATCCGGCTGCTTGGATCGACTTCTACCGTGGCTGAGCGCCGAATCCAGAAAGGGCTGGCTGAGAAACTAGCCCAAATGGCAAATCGTGGGGCCGAGGTCCCAGTGGATTTGCAGAAGCTTGCAGAGTCGTTGGGTGTGACCGAAGTACTTCTGAAAGAGCTAGTCGAAGACGGCCGGACTACTTGGATCGATGGCAGGCCAAGGATTGAGTTGCGGGCAGATCGGCCAGCAGCCCGCATGAGGTTCACACTGGCTCACGAGATAGCGCACGTTCTCCTCGCGCAAGACCAAACTGTGGCGCGACGAACGCAAGGACTCGATCACGATGTCCTCGAGACGCTTTGCGACTGGGTTGCTGCTGCCCTACTTATGCCTCGCGATTGGATGCAGCGATTTGCCGACCGTGACAGTTACAACCTCAGCCTTCTCCGGCTGATCGCCAACCACGCTGATGTATCCCTGTCCGCCGCAGCGGTAAGGCTGGCAGAGGTAGGAGGACGTACTTGTATGCTCCTTCGATTTCAAAGAGCACCCAGACGTTGGGTTGTGGTTGGACACTCAGGGGTGCCGAAGCAGTTCATTGGAGCCTTGGAGGTGACTTCAGAGACTTGCCTATTGCTCGACAATCTTGTGAGTCGTCGGGATACGTGGCGGGATCTGATATTGAGTGCACGAGGAAGGACCCTGGTGGCTCGTGCCCATCTCGACAAGAGCGGTCAGACGTGTATTGCGCTGATCACCTCAATGTCAAAGGATCCAGATTCTTGAGGAATCCGAATCAGGAGACATGGTCTCATCCTTCCCAGCGGCCATGAGGCTTATGGTCAAGTACCTGTGCGATGTATTGACCACGGGATTGACCGGGTGCGGTGAACTCTTCCCAGATATGTAGCGGACACTCCGAGTAGGCCCATTCGACGCCATCGGGAAAGCGTACAAGGATGGTTTCTGCCTCTTCGAGGTATGCCTCAGCGATTATCCGCTCCGAGTCGCTGACAGGAATCCATTCAATCATTGGTCACCATCGTAGATGCCTCGCCAGGCAGCGAGCGGTGGGGCTAGTTCTGGTTCGGTGGGTTCTTCACGCCAAGAATTCAGTGATGGGTCATTGGCAGCGGGCAGGGGTGAAGGTCTGTTGATGAGAGCACGTGAGGGGACTACCAGAGACTCGCCGGTAATGACCGCCTCTCCGGTGCGGAGGGATGGCAGGACTTCAGCGAGACCGGAAACACTGTCTGGGAGTGCGGCACTGATTCTTGATTGGTCGCCAGCATTGGTAAGCCGCAGCGCTATTAGTGTGCCGCATTGAGCCAGTGCAGTATCGGGAAGCTCTGATGGCCGTTGGGTTATGAGCATTAGGCCGACTCCATACTTCCTACCCTCGCGGGCGATGCGATTGGCGGCATTGCGGGCGATTGAGGCAGCGGCGTCACTTAGGTACCTATGTGCCTCCTCGAGGACGATGAGGATTGGTCGATTTCGACCGACTCCCCCTGAGAGGGGGTCTGAGCGGACAGCGACTTCGAACAACAAATCCATGACCACGCCAATAGCAAGTTCGCTAGCACTGTAGGGTACACCGCTAAAGTCCAAGACAGAGACTGGCTGCGTACCACCAAGCCACGATGACATGATTCCGACCAAGGGATCGTGGTTGCTGAGATCACTTGTGTACTCTCTAAAGAATGCCAATCTCGGATCACGCAGTCCCAGGCGAAGAAGCTCGGGGATCCGACCGTACTTGCCATGTTCGGGTCCTTTGAAGGGGGCGGCGCTTCCTTGGCTGTAGGGTGCAAACTGAGCGGGGACCAAGGACGCTGGGTCGCCTTCACTTTCAACACAAGCCGTCTCTGGGTCCGCCTTGACTTGCCTTGTCTCGTTGTTTTCCCAGTCCAGCCTGTACCAAATAGGCAATAATTCAAATGGGATTGGGGTGTCGGCAGTAATCGCGGCAGGGTCAAGCGAGAGCCATGTGGCGCTGCTAGCAAAATCCCGTCGAGCTTCGGCCACGAGTTCACGGAATCGGTCCTGCGTAGCGCCGTTACCCGCTGTTCCGGCGAATACTCTCATGATGCTGTCCGCCGGTAATGCCCAATACGGGACTTGTAGACCTCCCTCCCCTGTGCCGAGGACGGAGCTGACAGCGGCATCGTCTTCGAGTGCGTCAGCGTATTCCCCATGTGGATCGATCACGACGATGTTTGCAGCTGGCCATCCGCTGCGAGCAAAGCATTGCAG
>JAPPKI010000203.1 GCA_028820035.1 bacterium
TCTCGGAAGTGACCGGTTCCCAGCGGCGTGCTGATCACGCACTCCTTGCACTGCTAGGTGAGCGGATGCTGTCGACAGGAAGAACCGAGGAAGGTGCGAGCACAACTGAGGCCGATCTCCCGCAAGTAGAGGAGGCACAAATTGCCTGAGGAAATCCGGCACATCTGCGGCATCTCGGGTGGCAAAGACTCCAGCGCATTGGCGGTGTACCTGAAGGACCGGGTGCCTGAGATGGAGTACTTCTTCTGCGACACCGGCGCCGAACTTCCCGAGACCTACGAGTTCCTAACCCGGTTGGAGGTGATATTGGCAAAGCCAATTGCCCGGCTGAATGCTGATCGGGGATTCGACCACTGGTTCGAGATCTTCAGGGGTGCCCTACCATCGCCCCAGATGCGCTGGTGCACCAAGAACATGAAGATAAAGCCGCTGGAGCAGTGGATCGGCGACGATCCAGCAATCTCCTATGTCGCCATACGATCCGACGAGGCCAATCGCAAGGGTTACGTCTCCACCAAGCCGAATATCGAGAGCCGCTTCCCATTCGTCGAAGATGGCATCGACCACCCCGGCGTGATGCGGATACTCGATGACGCAGGGATCGGACTCCCCGCCTACTACGAGTGGCGAACACGCTCGGGGTGCTACTTCTGCTTCTACCAGCGAAAAGCGGAATGGATCGGCCTCGCCGACCGCCACCCTGAATTGTTTGAGCGAGCCGTCGCCATCGAGCAGAAGGTCCTCCAGGACGCAGGAGTAGACGGCGATGCGGACTTCGGCGAACAGGCCATGAAAGGCCGCCAGTACACCTGGTCGGGCGGCGAGACCCTCGTGCAACTCCGCGCCCGTCGAGACGAAATCCTCGAACGCCACGAATCTGCCATTGCCCGCACCGCCAGCACCAGGCCAAACCTCCCTTTGGTGGATGCCTTGGCCGACGTACTGAACGAGGACGACGACACAACCCCTTGCACAGTGTGCGCTCTCTGACGTGGTGGCCGGGCAATCAGTGTCGCGGCTGAGATGCCTAGACGACCGGAAGCCAACCTGGCGGCGGCCCGACGACGAGGTTGTCGAAGATGTGATCGTTCCTGCGCTACAGGTATCAGATCGATTCGAATGCATGGTCGGCTACTTCGGGGGTGCCGCGTTGCGGGAGTTGTCACATGGGTTGGCGGCGTACATCCTGCGAAGCGATCAGCCACTGCGCCTACTTGTCAGTCCCGTGCTGTCCGAGGCCGACCAGGAAGCGATCCGCCTGGGCGTGAGGACACCCCCTGATGCCCTTACGTACGCGATCAAGACTGCTTTCACTGACGAAACGGCGCTTGCCAGCGCGCTAGCGCAACATACGCAACAGTGCTTGGCTTACTTGCTCGCCACGCGCCGACTGCAAATGAAGATTGTGCTGGTGCAGGATGCGACGTTCCATCTAAAGGAGTGGATATTTCGAGCCGGCAAAGACGTAGCTGTACTTTCAGGGTCAGCGAACTTCACTGGCCAAGCTCTCTTGGGAAATGTCGAGAGGCTAAATCTCCATCGCAGCTGGCGTGATGGAGATAGCGAAACCGCTTGTCGCGATGCCGTTGACGAATTCGAGGCCTACTGGACGAACTCTAAGCCCCACGCGGTTGCTGTCGATCTTCCACTAGCACTGCAAGAGGACTTGATCGAGTCTTACGACACAAGTCGGCCTCCAACCGAGGCTGACTATCGCAAAGCCCTCGAACTGGAAGGAAGGGTGTACAGGAGCGACCTTGGAAGCTCGGTCGAAGCCAGCGTCAACCTTGATCGATTCGCTCCCCCTTCTGATCTTGTTTGGGAGGCAGGGCCATTCTCTCATCAGGGAAAAGCAGTATTCGGGTGGGAAGGTGCCGGGCGACAAGGGATCCTGGCAATGGCCACTGGTTCGGGGAAGACCATCACAGCTCTTCTCTGCGCTTGGCGGCTTTGGCGTGAACTACGTCGCTTGGTGGTGGTCGTGGCCGCACCAACTCTCCCCCTCATCGCACAGTGGGCGGATGAATGTCAGAACTTCGCTCTTACGCCGTATGTTGTCGGCAGCCACAACAGAAGAAGGCGTCTCAGAGAGATTGACGAGCGACTCCAACGCATTGAGCGGGGTAATCGTGGGGTTGAGGTCCTTATTGTGACCAACAACTTCTTGAATGACTCTGAGTTTCGCGAGCTAATCGACCGTTTCCAAGGCCCACTAATGCTGATCGCTGATGAGATGCACAATCTCGGGACCGACGCCTTTCTCAACACACCGCCCATTCAGATCGCATACCGCCTCGGTCTGTCAGCTACTCCGGAAAGGCAGTACGAACCTGAAGTGTCGGATCAGTTGGTGGAGTACTTCGGCAACGTCGTATTCGAGTTCAGCCTTGCCGATTCGATCGGCGTCTGTCTTGTGCCCTACGACTACCACCTGCACCTAGTCGAGCTCAGCCACCACGAACTCGAGGACTACAGGCACCTGAGCGATCGGATTCGACGCCTCAGGCT